>JBAVAA010000271.1:0-1907 GCA_049585515.1 Terriglobales bacterium
ACAACAACGTAGTTCAAGGTTTCAACCTCGCTTGTTTGAGGACGCTGTTCAGAGTGCCAGGGGGGAGATCGTCATTCGGATGCCCCGGCAACGTGACTCGTCCTGCCTTCGTTGGGTGTTTGTATTGCCGATGACTTCCACGGGTTTGTCTCAGATACCAGCCATCGCGCTCCAGCAACTTGATGATATCCCGTACCTTCATGGCGAGAACAGTTACCTCGGCGGGTGCTCTTACCGCGCTGCCAGCCATGCCTCCGGTAACCAGTCCTCAGCGCATGGTCTCGATAAAGGTGACCTTGTTGATCTCCTTCAAGGTGGTGAATCCGCCGCGCACCTTGTCCAGCGCCGACTCGCGCAGGAAGCGCATGCCCTCTTCGCGGGCGGCTTTCCGGATCTCCGAAGTTGACTTACGATCGAGAATCATCTCGCGAATGCGATCGGTCAAGTCCAGGAGCTCGTGGATTGCCGTGCGGCCGTGGAATCCCGTGCCCGCGCACTCGATGCAGCCCTGCCCTTCGTACAAAGGAACCTGCGACCACTGTTGCGGGTCGAGACCGCTGGCCTCAAGCACGTCGTTCGGATAATGCACTGCGGTGCGGCAGGAATCGCAAATGATTCGCACCAGCCGCTGCGCCAGAATACAGTTCAGCGCCGAGACAAAGTTGTAAGGCTCGACGCCCATGTTCAGGAAGCGACCCAGCACGTCGACCACGTTATTGGCGTGGACGGTGGTGAACACCAGGTGCCCCGTCAGCGCCGATTGGATGGCGATCTGCGCCGTTTCGTTGTCGCGGATTTCGCCCACCATGATCTTGTCCGGATCGTGGCGCAAGATCGAACGCAGCCCGCGCGCAAACGTCAATCCCTTTTTCTCGTTGACCGGAATCTGCGTGATGCCGCGCAGTTGATATTCCACCGGATCTTCAATGGTGATGATCTTGTCTTCGTCGGTCTTGATCTCGTTCACCGCGGCATAGAGAGTGGTCGTTTTGCCGCTGCCCGTCGGCCCCGTAACCAGCACCATGCCGTAGGGCTCCTTGATGTAGCGGCGAAAACGGCGCAGGTCATCTTCGGCAAACCCTACTACATCCAGAGTGAGCTTCTTGAACTTCTCGCTCATCGATTCTTTATCGAGTACGCGGAGCACGGCGTCTTCGCCGTGGATTGACGGCATGATCGAAACGCGGAAATCGATGGCGCGCCCGTTGTACTTCACGCGGAAGCGGCCGTCCTGGGGCACGCGGCGCTCGGAAATATCGAGTTCGCTCATCACCTTGATGCGCGAAATGATGGTGGAGTGGTGCTCTTTGCCGATGGGCGGCATGGCGTTGGTTAGCACGCCGTCAATACGAAACTTGATGCCCACCGAGTCGTCGCGTGTCTCGATGTGGATGTCGCTCGCCCGCCGCTGCAACGCCGTAAAGATCGTCGTGTCGACTAAACGGATGATCGGGCTCATGTCCGCGCCCGCCGTCGCCGTCAGCTTGTCGATGGAGATGGTCTCGTCGTTCCCGGCTTCGTCCTCGCGGATCACGTCGAGCGTGAAACCTTCGCTCGCGTCTTCCAGGACGCGCTTCGATTGCTCGGTCTTCTGCAAAATGTCGGAGATTTGTTTCAGCGTCGAAACTTTGGTGAGGATGCGCTTGCCCAGCAGCAGGCTGATCTCGTCGATCATCATCAGCTGGCTGGGATCGGCAATGGCAATGGCCAAGCGCCCGTCCGGCGTCTCATCCAGGGGAATGAACTTGTAGCGGAACATCAGGTGCACCGGGATCTTCTCAAACAGATCGTGGTGCAACTGGAAATCGCTCAGATCGATAAATTCGCAGCGATACCGCCGCGCGATGTCCCGCGCGTGTACCAGTTCGTCGGTAACCGGAGCCGCTTCCGGCCCCAGCTTCCCGCCG
>JBAVAA010000272.1:0-9772 GCA_049585515.1 Terriglobales bacterium
GCTCCGCAAGATGGACGCCATGTTCACCAGTCCCCACTTCCTCGTTTGGGAGGGGTTGCGATTTTCCTGGCGTTCTCGGTCAGCGTCAGCTTGTGGCTGGGGCTTTCCCTTGTTTTCCCGAGTTTACTCAAAGGGCTCGCACCCACCACACTTCTACATATTTATGTTCCCGCCTGCCTGATTTTTTGCCTCGGGATCTACGACGATCTCCGTGGCGCTGGCCCGTATTTGAAGTTTGCCGTGCAAGCGATCGCCGCGGTGATGCTGTTCGAAGGCGGAATGCGCGTTCTCGATCTACCGCTCATCTTTCCCCACTCCCTGCCATGGTTCGTCGGTTTGCCCCTGACAGTCTTGTGGGTGGTTGCGGTTACCAATGCCTTCAATTTGATCGATGGACTGGATGGTTTGGCCGCCGGCTCGGCTTTGTTCTCGACGTTGGTGTTTTTCGTTTGCGCTCTGGTCAATCGTTCGTGGATGGAATCCCTGATGAGCGTAACGCTCGCGGGCGCCATCCTCGGATTTCTCCGCTTTAACTTCAATCCCGCTACGATTTTTCTGGGCGACTCTGGGAGCCTGTTCATCGGGTTCATGCTCAGCGCGCTGGCTCTTGCAGGCGCGCAGAAGGCGCCCACGTTCGTCGCCGTGGCTATCCCCGTGGTTTCGTTCGGATTGCCGATTCTGGAAACGCTGATCTCCGTCCTGCGACGGCTCATCAGTGGCCGCCCCATCCTCACCGCCGATCGCGAGCACATTCACCACAGGCTGCTCAAGATGGGATTTTCGCATCGCCAGGTGGTGATCGTGCTGTATGCCGTCTCTGCGATATTTGCCATGCTTAGCCTGTTCCTGTTGTGGCCAACGGGGAGCACCGTGGGATTGGTCTTGGCGGTTGTCGGGACCGGAATCTGGCTGGGCGTCCAGCATCTAAATTACCCCGAGTTCGGCGAACTGCGCCGGGTGGCGCAGCGCACCATTGACCAGCGGCAGATCGTCATCAACAATCTTTCAGTGCGCCGCGCGGTGGAGGAACTCAAAGTGGCCGCCGATTTCAATCAGGTGCGCAGCGTTCTCCTCGCCGCCTTCAACAGCAACGATTTTGACGCCTTCGATTTGCATCTGGACCCGCTTCCCGGCGATCAAAAGATACCCACCGAAAACAACCGGCACCTTCATTGGAGCAAGATTCCTCACATGATGGCGATCTCCAGCCAGCCGTTGTGGAAGCTGACGCTCGATCTGGTGACAAGCTCCAACCAGCGCCGGGGTTCGCTGGTGGTCTCCCGCGCTTACAGTCACCGTGACCTGCAACTCGATGTCAACCTGCTGACTTCCGAATTTCCTGTAACCCTCGCAAACGCCCTGGACCGCGTTCTGACCGTCCCGGGGATTCTGGTGGCGTCTGCGCAAGCCGATGTGCCATTCCTGGCCGCAAACCTTTAGCCGCGGTCCGCGCAGGATCTTTCTGCCTACCTTTTGTTTCCTGAGTTAATATGAAGGCAACCATGGATCGGAGCACTCGCGGATTGCCGGATCCAGTTGCCATGCCCTCCAACGGAGAGCGCCGCCGTTGCGTTCGTCAAAAACTTCATACCCCCGTTTATGCCAGTTTCAACGGCCCGCACAACGGCGTAGTTCTGGATCTGAGCGAACTGCTCGATCTGCATGAAGAAGGCTTCGCTGTTCAAACCAGTGAACGGCTGGAAACGAACCGGGCTGTAACCCTGTGCCTCGATCTGCCGGAAACCAAGAGTTACATTCACGGCACTGGCCAGGTGATCTGGAGCGATGACACGGGCCGCGGAGGTATCCGTTTTTCTCCTCTGCCGGATAGTTCCCGCCACATACTAAAAGAATGGCTCTTTGCCAACCTGCTGATCGCCTGTTCCAATCACGCGGCTCGAACCGAGCAGCTGGCGCGGCACGAGGAGGAGAAACGAGCCGACCCGATGCCGGGGACCGATTTCGGCGCTACTGATTTTCGCGCTAACGAATCGCGCACCAGCTCCGACGAAAGCACAACCTTATCTTTATCTCTGTTGAAAGGTGTACGCCGGGAAATTCTCCGGATCGATGACGATTTCGGTGCAGTTTTGCAACTGATCACTGAGCGTGCGTTGAGTTTCACCGGAGCCAGCGGCGCAGCCTTGGCGTTTCTGACCGATGACGAAATGATCTGCCGGGGGCGCGCCGGCGAGCCTGCCCCGCCTCTGGGATCCGCCGTGGATATAAAACAAGGGCTGTCGGGGGAATGCGTTCGCAGCGGCCTTCCCGTCTCCTGCGAAGACATCGACAACGATCCACGTGTCGATCCCCAAGTCGGCCGCGCACTGGGCATAGGCTCGCTGATGGCTGTGCCTATCGCATCCGGTGTCCGGGTAGTGGGCCTGCTGGAGATTTTTTCTACCCGTCCGCGCGCTTTCAGTGAAACGCATACAACGGTTTTGGAAGGGCTCGCCGAAATGATTCCCGGAATCCATCCCGACAGGACGCAGCGGCAAAGACCCGAGAATTCTGAGCCGGAAATTCCGGACATCCCGATGGCCGTGTCGCCGCCGGGGGCTTCGGAGTCCGGTTTCTCGGAGTCATATTCGTGGGAGTTCGATTCGATCCCCGCGATTCGCGATGCCTTGAAAGATCGTGAGACTGAGGCTTCTGAGCAACTCGGCAAGCATGGCGATGAGGAAATTATTTCAGAGCAAATCCCGGGACAGTTCCTTGGGCAGACTCCCAAAGCCGCGCCCACAGGTCCTTCTCGCTTGTTTCATCGCCTGCTGCTCGGTTTGGCCATGGCAGTGGTGGCGATGGTCGTCGGCTATCTGTTGGGTCCAGTGGTCGAAAAACGGATGATCGAAAATCGGGCGTCTGGTTCGACGCAAGCGTCACCGCGGTCGTTAGCGGAGAGGGGCCAGACGGTTTCCGCGCCTGACTCGCCTGATCAACATTCGGCCAATCAAGCCTCAGCCAATCAAGCCTTGGCCAAAAACGCGCAAATGAAGTCGCTTCCAGAACTGCGACAACTCGCCAGTCAGGGAGACGCGGACGCACAGTGGCAGATGGGTGCTCGCTATCATAACGGCGACGGCGTGCCGCAGGATGACACACAGGCTATGCAGTGGTATCTGCGTGCTGCCGAACAAGGCAATGTCGCTGCCCAGTCAGCCGTTAGCTCGTTCTATTGGGCGGGGAGTGGGGTTCCCAAGGATTTGTCCAAAGCCTACATGTGGTCTGAGATCGCGCTGGCCGGAGGTGACGAGAACAGCAAATCCAAACTCGAAGGGCTGGCTTCTCAAATGACACAATCGCAGGTCTCTGCCGCCCGCCAGCAAGCCGAAGAGTGGATCCATACTCATAGCCAACAAGCAAAATCCGAAGCCCACTAAAGTGTGGTGACGGGGCTCTGCCCCGTCTTGCGCAGCGAAGCCCTGCCACCACACAATCAAAGCCAGACAGACCCAATCTCCCAGCCGTAGAATATATCTGTGGCTACACTGCACGACATTTTGACTTCTGGCGAGCGCGTCCGCGAAGCTGATCCCGACCTTTGGGAAAAGCTGGATCGCAATCGCGTGCGCTGCTATGCGTGCGGTCACTGCTGCCCGATTTCCGACGGACAACCTGGGGTCTGCAAGGTTCGTTTCAACCGCGGTGGCACGCTGTATGCTCCCTGGGGTTATGTCGCCGGAGTGCAGTGCGATCCGATCGAGAAGAAACCGTTTTTCCACGCCCACCCCGGAGCCCTTGCCTACAGCTTCGGGATGCTGGGATGCGATCTGCACTGTTCCTATTGCCAGAATTGGGTCACGTCGCAGGCATTGCGAGACCCCGACGCCGTTTCACCGCCGATTGAGGTCGATCCGGAACTACTGGTCAAAGATGCGCTAGCCCAGGGCGCAAAAGTGGTGGTCAGCACCTATAACGAGCCCTTGATTACGAGCGAGTGGGCGGTGGAAGTTTTTCGTGCCGCGCGCCGGGCTGGCTTGCTGACCGCGTATGTTTCGAATGGCAACGGGACTCCGCAGGTGCTTGAGTACATCCTTCCGTGGATCGATCTTTACAAGGTGGACCTCAAGAGCTTCGACGACCAACACTATCGCCAACTCGGTGGACGCCTGCAACCGATCCTCGATACCATCCGCAGCTTGCACCAGATGGGTGTTTGGCTGGAGATCGTTACACTGCTCATCCCAGGCTTCAACGACAGCGACGACGAACTACGGAGCCTGACCACTTTTCTCGCGAACGTCTCGCCCGACATTCCCTGGCACGTCACCGCGTTTCATCAGGACTACAAGATGACCTCGCCCGCCGATACACGTCCGCAGGATTTACTGCGTGCCGCTGCCATCGGCCATGAAGCTGGATTGCGCTATATCTACGCCGGCAACCTTCCCGGACAGGTGGAGGATCTCGAAGATACCCATTGCCACCATTGCGGCGAGTTGCTCATCCAGCGTTACGGATACTCGATCGAAAGATACAGGTTGACTCCGCAAGGCGATTGCCCGGCCTGCGATACGCCGCTTCCCGGCCGCTGGTCAAAGAAATTTGACGGACAGATCGCGTCGAGGCCTTTTCTGCCCCGCAAGCGCGCGCCATTAGTTAAAATTCTCTCGCAACAATGACCGCAAGTACGATGGATTCGTATCAGGGCACGCCTTCAGGCGTGCCAAGAGTTTAGAATGGGTGCGCGTTCGGGCGCTGCTCTCGCCATAGGCTCACTATCGACCTCAATGCCCACGGCAAAGATATCGTTCGCAATCTCGTTGTGTCTGATCTTATTGGGATTGGGCCTCGGCTGTTCTCCGCGTGATTTTCTTTCCCGGCGCCTCGCCGCCGATTTGATCTCGGCCTCCGACGCATTCAAAGCCCCGCAACTGTTCTGGCTCAGGACTGGCACCATCTCCAACAAAGATTTTGGTTCTCCCGATTACCTGGTGCTGCAGCGCCGCGGATGGATAATCGGCACTGAGCAGCCCTGTCCCGCCAACGTCAACCCTCCACCTTGCTGGGACGTAGCGCTGACCCCCCTGGGAGTGGATACGATTCGGCCCCTGATTTCCAATGCCCTGCCCGACAACGGACCAGAGAATGGTCCGATGGCTATTCAAGTTGCGCGCCGCGAATTGCTGAGTATTGACGGAATCAGCAAGGTTGGCAACTTCGCCGATGTCGAATTCTTATGGCATTGGGTTCCCCTGAACCCGGTAGGCACGGCGCTGCACGACAGTGGAGTCCACTATCGCTCGACCGTAGGATTCCGTGGCTATGATGACGGGTGGCGAGTGGTCGAGCAAGCCGTACCGAACAACCAGCCGCTCGATGAAGCGCTTCGCAATGCCGAACCTACCACCTGAGAATTGAGTTCTGCCCTACCTCGCCGCCGCCTTTTGCAGTTGAGCGACTTTCATGCGCGGCGAAGCCTGCTGGTAGCGGGCGATGCCCTGGTAAAGCGCTTCCGCGATTTGCTGGCGATAAGCCGCGGTCTGCAGGTTGTGCTCGTCCGCGGGACTGCTCACAAAAGAAATCTCGGTAAGAATGGAGGGCATGGTGGTACCGGTCAATACGGCAAAAGCCGAATCCTTGATTCCGCGGTTGCGGATGTCCGGGCTGCGTGCCGCCAGTGTGGCATACAGCGACCGTTGGACACTGGCTGCCAGACGCCGCGACTCCTCAATCTTTTCATGCAAACCATCGGCAGATAACGTCACAGGCGTTGGCTTGGTGAAAGTCCCATCGTCATGCCTCTCTACTTCCCGTGATCCCGGCGCCGAAAACAGATTCGTGTAGTAAGTCTCAACCCCCCGGGCTGCCGCCGAACTGCTGTAATTGGCATGAACCGAGACGAACAGATCGGCCTGTGCCTGGTTGGCAAAATCGGAGCGCTGTTCGAGAGGCAAGTAAGTGTCGGCGCTGCGCGTGAGCATGACTTCCGACCCCAGGCGTGCCTTCAACAACTTGCCCAGGCGCTGGGTGACGTCGAGCACCAGATCTTTTTCCAACAGTCCCTGGCGTCCAACCGTCCCCAAGTCCCATCCGCCATGGCCCGCGTCCAGCACGATACGAAATTTGCCGCTTCTCGCCGGCAAAGGCTGGTCTGACGCTTTGGCCGCCAGCGACGCTACAGGGGCGGTTTTTGCCGGAATCTGCAATGCGTCAACAGGGATCGATGGTGGGTTGGTAGCCGATGCGTTTGGGGCAATCTCGTTCGGAGGAATGCCGCCGCTCGTCGAAGTTTTTTCGCTCGCCCGCAGTTCGACGATCAGGCGATATGGGTTCGACTCCATGCTGACGGAAAAATTCGATCCGTCTTTGGTATCGAGGACCACTCGCGTTACACCGGCGACGGGCTGGCCAATCCGCACTCGCGTCAGCAAAGCATCGCCCACCTCGATTGTCTTCCCGTTCAATTCGGGCGACAGAAGCGTGTTGTGCAGATCGAAGTAAATGCGCTCCGGCGACATCAAACGGTGCACTTCGTACGGCGCCTGGTCCTGCATATCGACGACCACAGTGCTTCCCGTGGACGAAGACCAGTGACGTACTCCGGTGACCTTCGGCAGTCCTGCCAACTTGTTTCCCGGCACGGCAATGAGTGGCGCTGCATCGGCGCCGAGCTGTTCCGAACTCATCAGATTGTCGGGGATTGTAGGAGATTGCACAGTCGCCGTAGGCGCTGGCGCAGTGGTTTCTGTCCGCGGTGGCGGCGCGATCCTTGTATCTGCCACTCTTGTGGGCGGCGCTTTCCGATGCTCTTGCATCCCCCACCACGCGCCCGCCGAAAATAAGGCTGCAACCACCATCAGTCCCAACACCACACTCAGTCCGGGATGAGAACCGCCGGCGCGAGAAAGACGTTCCAGGAAGGGCGGCGTTCCGGCAAGGTTTGCCAGTTCGCGTTCAGACTCGTGGCTGACGGGGTCTTCGTCGTCGACGTCAGTCTCGTGAAAGTCCAGCGCCGGGGAAATGACAGCAGGCTGCTCCTCCACAGGTTGAACAGGAAGCGCGGGCGGTGGAGTTTGCGACGTTGCGAGAGATGAAGATGAAGACGGGACCAGCCCTGTCTCTAGGCCGATTGCAGTGGTTCGAATCGCCGGGTCGGCATCCACCGGAAGCGTTGCACCCGGCTTTACCCGCAACACATCGTCAGCCACGTTCGAAAGCCAGTGGGCGCGGCGATCCTGATCTTCGGGCCGGAGCGCAGCAAGAACCAGTTCGGCAAACAGATCGAAACAGCGAATGTCCCGATCGGTGAACGCCCACGGAGTTCGCGAGAAAGCTTGCAGCACGCCCAGTTGCTCGCGCCGGCCGCGCAAGGGAACCAGCACGGTTGAGCACGCTCCCAACTCACAGGCAACGTCGTGCTCGACGCGGGCGTCAATCTCACAATCATCACAACGGAGAATGCGTCCCGATTCCAGGCAGTCCTGCAGAAACTCGGATGCGATCAGGTGAACGCCGCACTCGATGCTGAATGGCCCGGAGGCCGCGCGGCACACCATGTCGGAGCGATCCGCGAGTGCCACCACGATGCCGTCGGCCTGGGTGATCGCCTGAGCGCGAGCGCAAATTAATTGGAGAACTTCGTCGAGGATGAAGCGTTCCGTCTCGAACAAGTCGCGATCGGCGGCGCGCCCCGAGGCCGAGCGCCGGTTTCGAATTTGCTCGTGAAGACTCGAGAACGCCAAGAGGGCGCGCAGCGTTTCCTGCTGCGCAATTGATTCCAGGACGCGATTGCCCTCCTGCAGCGGAGACGCTGTCGATTCCCAGTCCACTCGGTTTGGGTTCGCACTCATGCGGGCGCTGTCAGGACCATGAAAAGCGAGTATTTCATTCCAGATGCGCTTCAGGGCTGGGACATCCCACCCCTGAAAGGACGCCACTGAGTCGCAACACTCAGGGTAATGGTCTGATGCGGCTATCGCAATGTCCGTTGGTACACGTCCGATTGCTGGTCAGGCGCAGCCGAACCAACTTTCCAGCTGGCGAGGGCAGCCAGTGCGGCGTTCCGAGGAGGGTGCCACGAAAATTGCTGTTGCGGTGCAACGACATTCCCGCCAGTGCGAAGCGATGTAGTCAGCACTCCAACTCCGGCTGCGCGTACCTACGACTTTGCCGCGCGCGCTCCGACTAGCTGGTCCTGGTTTTTGTACCACTCTACCGTACGGCGCAGGCCGTCTTCAAAATTCACCAGGACTTTATATCCCAAATGCTTTTGCGCCTGGGTGATATCGGCCAGCGAATGTTTGATGTCTCCACTACGCTCCGGACCATACTTGACGGAGCCCTTATGACCGGTCAGTTGCTTCAGAGCGGCGAAGGTTTGATTCAACGTAATTCGCCGGCCGGTGGCGCAGTTAAAAACACGTCCCGCGCATTCCGCCGCCGGAGCCGAGCAGGCCAGTAGGTTGGCCGAAACCGCGTTGTCGATGTAGGTGAAATCGCGGCTGGTTTCGCCATCGCCGAAAATCGTGGGCTCTTCGCCATGCAGCATCTGCATACTGAATTTGGCCAACACGCCCGAATAGGCCGAGGAAGGATCCTGCCGCGGCCCGAAAATATTGAAGTAGCGCAAGCAGACGGTTTCAAGGCCGTAGCAACGGAAGAAAGAGCGCATGTAGCATTCGCTGGCGAGTTTTGCCACCGCGTACGGCGAGATCGGATTGGGAGTCATGCCTTCATGCTTCGGAAGCGTCGGAGTGTCTCCGTACACTGATGACGAAGCGGCATAGATCAGGCGCTTCACCTTCGCGTCTCGCGCGGCCACAAGAACATTCAACGTTCCGTCAACATTAGCGCGATTGCTGCTCAGTGGGTCCAATACCGATTTAGGGACCGAAGGGATGGCCGCATGATGCAGTACGTAATCAACACCGGCGCACGCTTTGTGCATGGCATCCAAATCGAGAATGTCGGCCTCGCGGAAGTCAACCTGGGAGAGCACATCGGTCACGTTTTCGCGCCGGCCGGTCTCAAAATTATCGATTCCACGGACTTGCTCGCCGCGATCGAGCAGCGTGCGCACCAGCGAGGACCCAATAAAGCCGGCAGCGCCGGTTACGAGATACTTCGCCATATGCTTTCAATGATAACGGATGGATTGCTCGCCGCCACGCGAAGCCGGTGACCTGAGTAACCTGACTCCAACCGTGGACCGACAAACTAAGGACGCGCTCAGGCCGCTGAAAACTGCGATAAAGAAGCGCGAATCTCGCTCCAAAGCTCCTCTTTACCAAAGCCGGTTTTGGCCGAAAACGCGACGATGGGTACTGCTGGATACGCCTGTTCGAGCTTGTGCAGCGCCTGGCGCACCTGGTTGCCTGAAAGACGGTCGCACTTGGTGGCCACAATCACATGTGGCCGTTCTCGGGACGCAAGAAACTCCAGCAACTGGCCATCGCTTTCCTGCGGAGGAATGTTCGAATCGACCAGCGCAAGGCAGAGCGCCAAGCTTGAGCGCTGATGGAGGTACGGATCCACAAAACGAGCCCAATCGGCGGAGATTTCGCGGGAAACCTTGGCATAGCCGTATCCCGGAAGATCGGCAAAAAGCATATCGGGTTTGGGCTGGCCCGCGCGACGGACCTCATAAAAGTTAATGCTGCGCGTGCGTCCAGGTGTGTTGCTGGTGCGCGCCAGCTTCGCGCCCACGAGTGTATTGATCAGGCTGGATTTGCCGCCGTCGCGCGCAGCGAAATCAACCTGCGCGCAGTGCAGAGCGCGATACGCGCCGTCGGCAAGCCCGACGCGCCGGTGGTCGCTGCCGAGGAGCCCG
>JBAVAA010000273.1:0-2239 GCA_049585515.1 Terriglobales bacterium
CTGCAGGCGGGCGAAGTCGGCTTCCTCATCGCCAACATCAAGAACGTTGCCGACACGAAAATCGGCGATACCATCACCGACGACTCCAATCCTGCGATCGAGGCTTTGCCCGGCTTTGAAGAAATCAAGCCGATGGTTTTTGCCGGCCTTTATACGGTGGACGCGCACGAACACACGCAACTGCGTGAGGCGCTGGAAAAATTGAAGCTGAATGATTCGTCGTTCTTCTTTGAGCCGGAAAGTTCTGTGGCGCTCGGATTCGGCTTCCGCTGCGGCTTCCTGGGCCTGCTGCATATGGAGATCATCCAGGAACGGCTGGAGCGCGAATACAACCTCGATCTGATCACCACGGCTCCGGGGGTGCGCTACCAGATCACAAAGACCGATGGCGAAGTGATCGAGGTGGATAATCCTTCGCGCTGGCCCGACACGAGCGAAATTGCCAAGGTGGAAGAGCCGGTAATTCTGGCGGTGATTCTGACCAACGAGGAATACGTTGGCGGCATTCTGAAGCTGGTCGAGGAAAAGCGCGGAAAACAGAAAAGCTTTGAATATGTCAGTTCCTCGCGCGTGATGCTGCAGTACGAGCTGCCGCTGAATGAAATCGTCCTCGATTTTTACGACCGGTTGAAGTCAGTGTCCCGCGGATACGCCTCGCTTGATTATCACCTTTCCGGCAACTGGGTCTCGCCCATGGCGAAACTCGACATCATGGTGGCGGGCGAACCGGTGGATGCTCTTTCGACCATCATTCATAAAGATTTTGCCTACGAGCGCGGGCGCGCGCTGGCGGCGAAGATGAAGCAGTTGATTCCGCGGCAGATGTTTGAGGTTGCGATTCAGGCAGCGATCGGGGCCAAGATCATTGCCCGCGAAACCGTGCCAGCAATCCGCAAGAACGTGCTGGCCAAATGCTACGGCGGCGACATCACGCGCAAACGCAAACTATTGGAGAAACAGAAGGAAGGTAAGAAGCGTATGAAACGGATCGGGCGGGTAGATATCCCGCAGGAGGCGTTTCTGGCAGTGTTGAAGGTTGGCGAGGACAGCAACTAAGCGCAGTTCAGAGGCGTCTCTAAAGGAAAGATCACCGGAGGTTGCATGTCACGAATCAGGGCGATTGTCATACTAGTTGCGTGTTGCACTGCGGTTGCGTTCGCCCAAAACGGCACTGCCGCCTCGTCGCAGTCTCCTTCAAACCAGAGTCAGACTGCGCGTCCGCAAAGGGTCCGCGTTTCGACTGGAGTAATGCTGGGACAGGTCGATCACAAAACGATGCCGGTCTATCCCAACGAAGCGATGACCAAAGGAATTCAGGGCGACGTAACGTTCAAGATTGAAGTAGATGAAACTGGGAAGATCACCGCTATTGTACCGGGCGAAGGCGACCCTCTACTTACAGCGGCGAGTAAGGATGCGCTGCGAACCTTCCACTTCCGCCCTTACCTCCTGAACGGAACTCCAACTCGAGTCGAAAGCGAATTGGGATTTCACTTCGTAGTGGAAAAGACTGCTGACGGCGTGAATGGGCATGTGGAATGCATGGCATCGATTCCTAATCGGCCGTAGGTTTCGAAAACCGCCTGCGTCCAAGTTAGCTGGCTCTGAGGCGGCGCGCGGTTCCCATCAGTGGCTGACTCACGAATTCAATCACGGCCGTAAGCGTGGAGTAGGAACCTCATCTTTTTGGCACCCAAGGGCGCATTATCAGAGTGGTCAGCCGCGTTTCAGCCGCTGCTGATGCGGCCTACAGCCTTTCGGCTAATGTGCAAATCTCACATTTTGTGACGAAAGTGCTGATTCGCAAGCGGTTCCGTCCGCTGTGATCTCGATCACAGTTAACCAACTTAGAAACATAGCTTTAGGAAGACCATGGCGAACCGGCAATCCTCCCGCCAACCATTGTATATCCGTGGATTTTGAGCTTGGGGCTTATCATCCACATATTTTTCCACAGGGTAGAGGTCTGTCCTTGTCGAGTTTCCGACGTCGGCAGTAGCCTTTCGGGGTTCTCCGATTGGAGGCCTAGTTGGAAGCCGTTCCGGGAGCTACTCACCCGGTTCGTTATTGCCTTCCATAAGGTTCGCGAAGCGTGTGGAATTGTGCAGAAAAGCGAGATTGAACTTGCCGATAGGGCCATTGCGCTGTTTGGCAATGATAATTTCGGCACGGCCCTTCAATTCGGGGTCGTCCTGCTTGTAGATCTCTTCCCGGAAGATGAACATGACCACATCGGCGT
>JBAVAA010000274.1:0-9344 GCA_049585515.1 Terriglobales bacterium
GCAGGTCACAGGTTTCATGGAAAACCGGAATATCCAGAGTCAATCCCTGGCGCCGTGCCGGGACCTGCCACCTGTCTCTACGACCTTTGGGACACGTACTACCGAGCGTAACTACCTATGTCCCAATCACTTCGGGTGCAACTGGACGCGATGCTATAATCAAAATCCCCGATACTTTTTGCGCGCTGCGGCCTTGCAATGTCCGGCCGGTTAGGTTTTTTAGGGTAGTTGAAACGGTCTAGGCCGGACGCACCCCGGTTTCGATCAGTCTGGTCTGGATTATGTTGCTCCTGGAACGGCCCGCTGCGGCAAGAAAGAATTTTATGAGGATGGCTTGATGAGACGCCTGATTTTTCCGGCTCTGTTTGTAGTTCTGCTCCTTTCCCTGAGGCTTCCGGTTGTCGGAAAAAGCACCGATTCTGCCAAGTCGGCTTACTCCAAAGGCGTCGACGCGGAGGCGCGGCAGAACTACGAGCAGGCCTTCGACTATTTCAAACAGGCCTACAGTCTGAAGCCGAAAGACCTGCGCTATCGGACGGCGTTTGAGCGGACGCGCTTCTATGCAGCTGCTTCGCACGTGCATCGCGGGCAGATCCTGCGCGACAATGGCAAACTCGATGAGGCGCTGGCGGAATTCCAAAAGGCGCTGGAGATCGATCCCTCTTCGTTCATTGCGCAGCAGGAGATGAAGCGCACGCAGCAGATGATCAAGGAGGCGCAAAATCCCCAACCGCAGTCTTCGGCGGGTACGAGCGCGTTGCGCAAACGGTTGGAAGCGGCGCAGGGTCCGGTGGAACTGACTCCGATCTCGAACGTGCCCATCACGCTCAAGGTGACAGAGAAGTCCAATGTGATCTATGAAACGGTGGGCAAACTGGCGGGAATCAACGTGCTTTTCGATCCCGATTACACGCCGCGCCAGGTGCGTATCGAACTGAACGGCGTGACCCTCGAAGATGCGCTGGAAATCATTTCATTTGAGACCAAAACTTTCTGGCGTCCGGTGACGCCGAACACAATTTTTGTCGCGCAAGACAATCCTGCAAAGCGCAAAGAGCTGGAACAAAACGTCCTCAAAACTTTTTATCTTTCGAACCTTTCCCAGCCCACAGAATTGCAGGATGTAGTGAACGCGATGCGCACCATCCTCGAGGTAAGCCGGATTCAGCAGTTGCCCTCGCAATCTGCGATTGTGGTGCGGGGCACGCCGGATCAGGTGACGCTGGCGCAGAAACTGGTGGACGATCTGGACAAGGCGAAGCCCGAGGTGCTGGTGGAAGTGGCGGTGATGCAGGTGAGCAAAGACAAAATGCACACGCTTGGCATCAATCCTCCGACCAGCCTTACGGTGCAATTGCAGAACAATATCTCCACCACGCCGACGACCACGAGCACTACCACAACGACTTCCGCGACGTCGGGCGGCGGCCTTAGTCTGAATTCGCTCGCCAACCTGAATGCCACCGACTTCCAGGTGTCGATTCCATCGGCTTCGGCTACGGCCCTGCTAAGCGACACGAATACGAAGATTATTCAAAATCCGCAGATCCGCGCTCTCGACGGGCAGAAGGCGACATTGAAGATCGGCGACCGCGTCCCGGTGGCGACCGGGTCGTTCCAGCCGGGCGTAGGCGGCGTCGGCATCAATCCGCTGGTGAACACACAATTTCAATACCTCGACGTAGGCGTGAATATCGACATTACTCCGCGAGTGCATGCGGGCGGAGAAGTTTCATTGAAGTTGTCACTGGACGTCTCGGCGGTGACTTCCTATGTAAACATTGGCGGCATCAGCCAGCCGGTGATCGGCCAGCGGAAAATCGAGCATGACATCCGCCTGAAAGATGGAGAAGTCAACCTGCTCGGCGGCATCATGGAAGACCAGCAAACCAAGGCCTTGAGCGGTATCCCGGGTCTGGCCTCGATTCCCATCTTGAAATATCTCTTTTCGCAGACCAACACCGACCACTCGGAGAACGAAATCGTATTTGTCCTGATCCCCCACATTGTGCGTGGACCCGATATTTCTCACGGCAATGTGGATATGCTCGATGTGGGCACGGCGAACGGGATCACCCTAAGACTAGCCAGCAGCAAATTGGTAGCACCTGCGAGCGCGGGTGGACCAGCCGGGCCGCAAGCGCAGGGGACGATGCCGTCGGCGGTTCCCGCGGGACAGGTTGCCCAGCCCCAGAATCCGGCTTCGCAGAATAAGCCTGCGCAGACCACCCCGGGAACATTCACGTTTGATCCAGCCACGTTGACCGAAGCCAAGGGTTCGACCTTCACCGTGAACGTCATGCTTTCGGGCGGCCAGAACGTGTATTCGGTGCCCGTGCAACTAAACTACGATCCCAACCAGGTGTCTGTGCTGAACGTTTCAAACGGCGGGTTCCTGTCGCAGGATGGCCAGACGGTGGCGTTGGTCAAACGCGACGATCCCATCACCGGAACGCTGCAGATTACGGCCACGCGGCCGCCGGGAACCGGCGGCGTTTCAGGAGCCGGCTCGGTGGTGACGCTTACGTTCATGGCGAAAAGCCCGGGTCAGTCCGCAATCACCATCACCCGGGGCGGAGCGCGGGATCCGGCGATGCAGCCGATTGCCATGAGTGGAGCGCAGGCGGCGCTCACGATTCAGTAGAAGTTCTCAGTTCCTGGTTCTCAGTTCTCAGCGAGATCGTGGGTTTGACTGCGAACTCGAGCGCCGGGAACCTTATTTATGCATCCGAATATATATACGCGGGAGGCCAGGGCCGTGGCGATGCGCCGACATCACGGCTTTACGTTGATCGAATTGATCGTGGCCACCATGATCCTGTGCATCCTGGTGGGAATGGCGGTTCCGGTAGCCAAGAACGCCATCAACCGGGAGCGCGAGCATGAACTCCGCTACGACCTGTGGATGATCCGCGACGCGATTGACCGCTACAAAGACGCCGCCGATCGGGGCGCGTTCCAGACGAAGGTGGGGAGTGAAAACTATCCTCCCGACCTCGACACGCTGGTCACGGGCGTGGATGTTAGCGGCAAGAAACTAAAATTCCTGCGCAAGATTCCCATCGACCCCATGACCAAAGCTGAATGGGGAATGCGTTCCATGCAGGACGACAAAGACTCGGATTCCTGGGGCGGACAAAACGTTTTCGATGTTTACACCAAGTCGGACCAAACCGCTTTGGACGGCACGAAATATAAGGACTGGTAGATGAGATTCAGGTCCAACGCGGGCGATTGTAGAGCGGGAAAGTCCAGTGTCACGCTCCGCGGTAGTGGTTTCACGCTGATCGAAATGGTCGTGGTGATGTTCGTCATCATGATCATCCTGGCGATCGCGGTGCCGAATTACACCCATGCCGTGCTCCTCGCTAGAGAAGCCAAGCTTCATCAGAATCTGACGACGCTCAATAAAGTCATCCAGGAGTATTCCCTCGACCGGAAGCAAGCGCCGCAGTCGCTTGACGATCTGGTGCCGAAATACATCAAGTTCATCCCGGAAGACATCACTGGCAAAACCGACACCTGGAAGTTGGACATGGAAGACTCCGACGACGCATGGGACGCGAACCAGATCGGCATCAAGAGCGTGCACAGCGGTTCCGAGGAAGTCTCAACCACCGGGGAACCATATTCGAGCTGGACGCACTAGATCTTGAGCGAAGTCCGGGAACCAGATCGGGAGATGAATAGAAGGGCGACAACACGCGATCACGGATTCACCCTGATCGAAGTCATGGTGGTGATCGCTTTTATCCTGATCCTTCTCGGTGTGGCTCTTCCGATTTATAGTCACGCGCTCACGCGAAAGCGGGAAGAAAACTTACGCCACAACCTGGAATTGCTGAACAGTTTGATCTTCGAGTACACGCTGGACAAACAAAAGCCGCCGCAATCTCTGGAAGATCTGAAGGCGGAGAAATATCTCGACGAAATTCCGAAGGACATCACCGACCGCGACGACACCTGGGTGACGGAGCCGGCCGACGCGATCCTTTCCCTGCAGCAGAAAGATACCGATGGAATCATCGGAGTCCACAGTGGTTCCGACAAGATTGGCAGCGATGGCAAGGCGTACTCGACCTGGTAGGGCAGGCCTTAGGTCTCAGGTCTTAGGTCTTAGGAAAAGCGGAATCCTCCGAATTAACAAATCAAACGTGGTGCGATGCTACTCTTTCAGGCGAAAAGACTTTTTTAAAGACCTGAGACCTTCCCCATGAATTCTCTCAATCGTCTGCAACCGCTTGCGCTTCTGCTGATGCGGCTCGTTCTGGGCGCGATCATGATTGCGCATGGCTACCACAAAGTGTTTGGCGGTTTCCACCATCACATGGACATGGTGGGCTCGCTCGGCCTGCCTCGCTGGTTGGCTTACCTTTCGACGGGGACCGAATTCTTCGGCGGCATCGGAATCGTCCTGGGATTGTTTACGCGCTTCTTCTCCCTGGCTTTTGTGATCGAGATGGCCGTAGCCATCTGGAAAGTGCATTTCAAGAACGGGCTAACGGGCAATGGCGGATTTGAATTTCCGCTGGCGGTGGCAACGATCGCATTTGCGCTGGTTTGTTTTGACGGTGGACCTTGGGGACTGACGTTTGGCGGGAGGTCGAGCGGTGCGCGGAAAACGAAAAGCGGTTAAGAACGCAGAGGCGACCTTAACCTCTCAACCTCAGAACTCCACCAACTCCTTCATTGCGCGAAACAAGTCGCTGGCTTGCGGCAGGATGGCATTCTCCAGAATCGGCTGATAGGCGACGAAGGTATCGGTCGCGGCCACACGTTTGACCGGGGCATCGAGATGATGGAACAGTTGGTCGGCGATGCGGGCGGCAATTTCCGCGCCGTATCCCCAGCTCAGCGAATCCTCGTAGGCAACCAGCGCGCGATTGGTTTTCTTTACCGACGCGGCAATCGCATCCCAGTCAAACGGACTCAGACAGCGCAGGTCGATCAGCTCGACGCTGACGCGATGTTCGCGTTCCAGTTTTTGCGCGGCTTGAAGCGCCCGTGGAACAACGGCACCATAGGTGATGACCGTGAGGTCGGTGCCGGGCTGCACGATCTTCGCTTTTCCGAACGGGATCATGTAGTCGGGGCCGGGATAAGGCGACCGCCCGTAGGTTTCGCGGTAGAGCCGCTTATGTTCGAGGAATAGTACAGGGTCGTCGCAGCGGATCGCCGTGCGCAGCAAGCCCGCGGCATCGAGCGCGTTCGAAGGAAAGACCACGCGCATTCCCGGAGTGTGGGTAAAGATGCTCTCGCCGCATTGCGAGTGGTAAATCGCGCCACCCGTCAGATAACCGCCAATCGCCACACGGACCACCACTGGTGCGGAGAAGGCATTATTCGAACGCCATCGCATGATGGGAAGTTCGTCGCGCAACTGCATCATCGCCGGCCAGATGTAATCGAAGAATTGAATCTCGACTACGGGCTTCAATCCGCGCGTCGCCATTCCGGTGGCGCGGCCTATGATAGTGGCTTCGGCCAGCGGCGAATTGAAGACGCGATCGGACCCGAATTCCATCTGCAATCCGGCAGTGAGTTTGAAAACTCCGCCTTTGCCTTTTACCTGCTTCTGCTTGATGTAATCTTCGCGGCTGCAATCGGCGACGTCCTCGCCAAAGACGATGATGCGCTCATCGCGGCGGATCTCATCGCGCAGTGTGAAGTTGATGAGGTCGGCCATGGTCTTGTTTGACGACTTGTTGCCCACACCGGAGCTTTTTCCATCGGCCGTGATTTCGGTTGCGGATGTCGAAATTGCGGGCTGGGTGGCGAATGCCGCCGAAGTAGGATCGAGGTCGGGCGAGTACACGTAGTTATAGATCGTGTCCGGCTGCGGCACCGGCGCTTCCATAGCGCGGTCGGCATCGGCCTGAATCTGTTCTTCGACTTCTTTCTCGATCTTGTTAATCCCTTTTTCGTCGAGAAGTCCCTCCCGCAGCAGGAACATCTGCAGGCGGTGTACCGGGTCCCGCGCAGCATCGGCCTGGCGCTCGGAGTCGGGGCGGTAGAGCCGCTCGTCGTCGGAAAGGGAGTGAGAATAGGGACGGATGACGTGCCCATGGACAAACGCCGGGCCGTGGCCGGCGCGGCAATACTCGGCCGCGCGCCTGAAGGCCGCATAGGCGACGACAGGGTCGGTCCCATCAATCTCTTCGAAGTGAAAGTTGGGGAAGCCGGAGACGAGGCGCGAAATGTTGCCGCCGGCGGTCTGCACCTCGACGGGAACGGAAATCGCATATCCATTGTCTTGCACGCAAAAGATTACGGGCAAGCGGCGGTTAGAGGCACTATTCATCGCCTCCCAGAATTCGCCTTGGCTTGTGGTGCCATCCCCGAGCGAGACGTAAGTAATTTCATCGCCCTGGAAACGGACATTCTTGAATTGGCGGTAATCGCCGTCGGCTTTGTGCGCTGCCTCGGGGTGGTGGGAGAAATAGCGGCCCGCCTCGGCACATCCCACGGCTTGCAGAATCTGTGTTCCTGTAGCGGATGACTGGCTCACGACGTTGAGCCGCTTGTAGCCCCAGTGCGAGGGCATTTGGCGGCCGCCGGAACCGGGATCGTCAGCCGCTCCCACCGCCCCCAGCAGCATTTCCAGCGGAGTTGCACCCAGCGCCAGACAGAGCGCGCGGTCGCGGTAGTAGGGATAAAACCAGTCGTAGCCGGACTTCAATGCAAAAGCCGCTGCCACTCCCATGGCCTCGTGGCCAGCGCCCGAAATCTGGAAGAAGACTTTTTGCTGCCGCTTGAGCAGGATCTCGCGGTCGTCGAGGCGCCGCGAGGTGAACATGATGCGATAAGCGTCGATCAATTGCTGACCGGTTAGGCCCTGATAGGCCTTGTCCGACTTCGCCAGGTTGCTTTCGTTCAGCTTGGGATCGACTTTGGTTGTGGCCATTGTGTGCCGCTTACCTCAGTGGGCTCTCAGCCCGCATTATTGTAAATCAGCTCTCAGCTCTCAGCCATCAGTTCTCAGGGGAACCTCCGCATCTTGAGTCCCTGCGGTTTTAATGAGCATCCGCAACACTATTGACCTTCAATTCATCCAAGTCCAGCCTTTTCTGAGAACTGAGAACTGAGAACTGAGAACTGAGAACTGAGAACTGACAGCTGAGTTATCCTGAACTCTCCATGATTCGCTTCCTGCGCCCGTTCGATCCGCGCCGCATCCGTTTGCTGGTGTTTGATCTGGATGGTACTTTGATCGACTCACGTCTGGATTTGATTCACTCCGTGAACGCAATGTTGCTTCATTTGGGCCGTCCCGAGCTGGATGGCGACGTCATTGCCAGTTATGTGGGAGATGGCGCCCCCGCGCTGGTGCGCCGCGCGCTCGACAATACGGACGACGAGGCTCTGCTGCGCATCGCTCTGGAGTATTTTCTCGGCTACTACCGCGTGCACAAGCTCGACCACACCACGGTGTATGAGGGGATTCCGGAGACGCTGGCGGGCCTGGCTGAATCGTCAAATGGGGCGCGAGAAAATGGAGTGCACGAAAATGGAGCGCGGCGGCAGATGGCGGTGCTCACCAACAAACCGGTCAAAGCCTCGCGCGATATCGTACAGGCGCTGGGGTTGGGGGATTTCTTTGTGCAGGTATATGGCGGCAACAGTTTTACCACGAAGAAGCCCGATCCGCTGGGGGTTCGAACCATCATGGAGGAAACTGGCGTATCGGCGGACGAGGCGCTGATGATCGGGGACTCGTCCGTTGACGTTTTGACGGGTCGCAACTCCGGGTTGTGGACCTGCGGCGTAACCTACGGGTTCGCTCCGCATACGCTGGATGAAGCGCCTCCGGATGTGCTGATTGAGACGCCTTGGGAGTTGGGGGAGTTGTTACGGTAGGCGGGATGGGGAATGGTGAAGTCGGCACTGGGACGGGTTCTGAGTGCTAGTGCCTGTGGCTGTTGAAAAACTCCTTCTCTCAAAATCGACGAAAATAAAATCGCGTCAGGAAGCCCTAGGATCGATTTTCTCGGGTCGCCTAGACATTTTCTCTCCCCTAAATCTTGCTTGTTTGGGGCGGATAGGGAGTTTTTCAACACCCACGGGATGTTACAACAATCACCGAGGTAGCCATTCATCGGCGCGTATGATCGGACAATGCGGTTGCGAAGGCTATGGCTGCGGGTGCTGATATTTTCCGTCGTCTCCTTGTTTGCGATTCTCGTTGTGTCTTACATCTCAACACTCATTGCTCATGCAGTTTCGGCGAGGCGAGCCTCCAAGATGCTGGACGCATTGGAAGCGATCCGAATCGGCGATCCGGCTTCGAGTCTTGAAAAAGCGGTGCCGCAGTGCACGTTGAACCAAATGGAAGAGAGGTATCGCTGTGAAATCTTTGCGGGATGGGGAATGTGGTACTGGCAGGGAGTTCTAGCTCATATATCGACTGAACACTATCTTCCAGTCATTTGGCGTCTCAGGCGCTGGGGTGTTCAGCCTTGGTATATAAGCGTTGATGCTTCAATCCGTGACGGTCAGATTCGCAGTCTTCATCTGATTGCCTTTTTTGTAGCGGGGCGCAAGTCGCTCGGCGCGGATTGGGAACTCAACGAGCACATGCCGCAGCGATTCATGGATTCCGGCACGACGGCAGATCAGTCGCGCACTTACATCAGCGGCTATAGCATCACGAGTCTTCCGGGAGGGAAAGGAATCCGCATCGCTGCAACATCGGACAGCGAACCCCTAGAATTGCAGGCGCGTCACATCAATCGGGTGTGTCTACGATCATTCAACCGATGTGAGGAGTTGTGCCAACTGTTGCCGGATGCCATTTCCGTTCTTGATGATCGCGGCTGGCATTGGGCCGACTGCCTCCCGTCCGTGAGACCATAGGTCCATCGCTGTCAGTTGTCGTAACCAGGTGGGATGAGAAGGCCGGTCTCCGGACGGGATGCGGTGTACGCTCCCAAGTTATCGACGTGCTCAAGGCACAGATAAAAGGAGACCGGCAATGAAGAAGGTTAGCACTGGAGCGGCAAAGCGGAGCAAGAAAATCTCGCAGCAGAAGTTAACCGTTGGATTGGATCTGGGAGATCGCAACAGCTGGTACTGCGTGCTGGACGAATCCGGCCAGATACAACTGGAGCAGCGGGTGCGTACAACCGCGAAAGCGTTGCAGGAAGTGTTCGGCGCCATGCCGCGCAGCCGGATTGCGCTGGAAATCGGGACGCATTCACCGTGGATCAGTCGCTTGCTGAGCGATCTGGGGCACGAGGTGATCGTGGCCAATGCGCGCAAGGTGCGACTGATTGGCGAGAGCCGCAAGAAAGACGATCGGCTGGATGCGCAGACCTTGGCGCGGCTGGCCAGGATCGATCCCGAGT
>JBAVAA010000275.1:0-9741 GCA_049585515.1 Terriglobales bacterium
GGCTGCGGGAATGACGCCCCAGCAACTGTCGGAATCCTTGACCATCAAACTGAAAAAGTACATTGCCGACCCGCGGGTGACCGTGGTGGTGACGGCGATCAACAGCAAGCGGATTTACGTAAACGGCGAGGTGCTGCACTCCGGGCCCATGCCGATGTTACCGAATATGACCGTTCTCCAGGCGCTGTCGAGCGCGGGATTGAACCAGTTCGCCAAGACCAAGGGCATCTATGTGCTGCGCATCGAGAACGGCAAGCAGCAGAAGTTGCCGGTGAACTACCGCAAACTGATCAAGGGTGACATCGAACAGAATTACGTGCTGCAAACGGGGGACACGATTGTCGTCCCGTAATTAAGGAGACGCGATATTTAGGGGATCGAGGGATCCGGGGGTAAAGAGCATGGCAAGAATTCGAACAATCCGTTGGACGCTGCTGGTCTTCGGCCTGAGTATTTGCGCGGCCGCGCAAGATAGCCCACAGTCTCAATCCGAAAATCCAGTTCCGGCGCCTGCCTTCGGCCAGAACTCGCCCGTGCTGAACCCGGAAAATCCGCCGGTTACGGGCCTGGACGAACCGGGACTTGATCTGCATACAGCCACCCGGAGCTTTTTCTCGCCCGCGTTGCAGGTAAGTGAATCGGCGGACACCAACGGCCACAACCAACTCGCTGGCAATGGATTGGACTCGACCACGCGCGTGCTCGGAGCTTTCGATCTGCAACAATTCTGGCCCAAGAGCGATCTGTTTCTTGAGTACCTGGGCGGCGGAGCGTTCTACAACAATCCTTATGACGCGGAACAATTACAGGCGGCCGGATTGGAAGCCGTAACCCGCTGGCGAACCGGCCAGGCGACGCTGCGCGACAGCTTTGACTATCTGCCGGAAGGTTCCTTCCAAATCGCCACCTTTGGCGGCGTCCCCGGATTTGGTCTGGCAAACGGCGGTCTGGGCACGGGAGACGCGGGCGGCGGTTTGCCCGGTACCGAGCGTTTCGGGTTTGGTCAATTCGGCGCGATCGGGGACATTCCCCGGTTGGCGAACACGGCCATCCTCGATGCCGTGCAGGCCATCAATCCGCGCTCGGCGATCACCGTGGCCGGCGGATTCAGCAATGCTCATTTCTTCGATCCCACGGATTATCTGGTCAACAGCGACCAGATCACGGCGGAAGGCGGATACAGCCATCTGCTTTCCCGGCACGATCAGATTGGCGTGCTCTACGGGTTTCAGCTGATGCAGTTTCCGCAGGTTACCGGTGGCGAGATTTATAACAACATCGTGAACGTGCGCTGGAGCCACTCCATAACCGGCAAGTTGAGCCTGATTATCGGACTGGGGCCGCAGTACACGGAATTCGAAGAAGGCGGAAACCTCTCCAACTGGTCGCTGAGCGGGCGGGCGCAATTGCGGTATAAAGCCGGCCGCGGATCGCTGGTGGCGAGCTGGCAAAAATTCACCTCGTCGGGCTCGGGCTTCTTTGCCGGCGCGGATACGCAGGCGGCGCGGCTGGGGTATAACCGGCCCCTCGGGCGGACCTGGTCATTCTATGGCGATCTGGGCTACTCCCACAATTCGAGACTGCAGTTTGCCGCCTTTGGTGCGAATGCGTCGAGCTACAACGAAGGGTCGGCGGGCGTCATTTTGCGCAAACATCTGGGACGTACTTACGATTTCTTCGCCGGCTATTTCTTCAGCATGGTGGGCTTTGATGTTCCGGTGACTCTGGGCGGCGAGACGGGAAAGACATCGCAGCGGCAGATTGGCAGCGTCGGGGTGGAATGGCACCCCACGCCGACTCGCATCGAATAATTCTTGGGCCGCCCTGGGCGGCCGGATTGGTGAACAGCATGAGTGAGAATCGCGAACTGACGATGGACGATTATCTGGCGATGCTAAAGCGGCGCCTGCAAGTGATTTTGATCCCGGCGCTGCTCGCGCCGATTGCGGGCTTCGGGATTTCTTATGTCTTCTCGCCGAAGTACACCTCGCAGTCGACGGTGTTGGTGGAAGGCCAGAAGGTGCCCGACAATTATGTCCAGCCGGTCATCACCGCCGATTTTACCCAGCGCGTGCAGACGCTCAGCCAGGAGATTCTGAGCCCGGCCCATCTGCGTCCGGTGATTGAGAGCCTCGCGCTGGTCAAGCCGGCGGACGAAGGCAAGCTGATCGCCGACATCCAGGCAAATATGCAAGTGGAGCCGGTGATTACTTCGATGAGCGCCGCCGCCACAGCTCCCGGCGGCAAGAAAAAGAGGTCCTCGGTTACCGACGAGCCGGTGCCCGGCTTTACCGTCAACTACACCGACAGCAATGCGGAGCGGGCGCAGAAAGTCTGCAACGCGCTGGCCGATCTGATCGTCAACGAGAACCTAACCGAACGCGGCGACATCGCCAAGAGCACCACCGATTTTCTCAACCGCCAGCTCGAAGACGCCAAGGCCGCCCTCAACGATCAGGATACCAAGCTCGCCGCCTTCAAGAAACAATACATGGGCCAGTTGCCCACCGACGTCGACAACAACGCGCGTATGTTGATCTCGCTAAATTCGCAACTCGATGCCACCAGCCAGACGCTGGGCCGGGCGCAACAGGATAAGGCCTACACCGAAAGCATGCTGGCCCAGCAAATCGCCGCCTGGAAGAGTCTGCAGACCAGTTCCAGTCCGGTCACTCTCGAACAGGAATTGACCCAGCTGCAGGGACAATTATTGCAATTGCAGGCCCGCTATACCGACGACTACCCGGATGTGATCAAGGCCAAGGCGGATATCGCTGAGGTCGAAAAGAAGTTGAAGGAACTCTCCGCCGCCAGCGCCGCCAACGCCAGCGAGAAGGCCAATGCCGCCGAACCGCCTGAAATTCGCCAGCTCCGATTGCAGATTCACCAGTACCAGGAAGTCATCGACCAGGCTACGTCCGACCAGAAGCGGCTGCAAAGCTCGATCAACGTTTACCAGAATCACATGGCCATGAGCCCGGCGATCGAGGAGCAGTGGAAGGTTCTGACCCGCGATAACGAGAACGCTCAGAAAACCTATCAGGATCTGCTGGCGAAAAAGAGTTCCGCCGCGCTCGCGACCAACATGGAAAACCAGCAACAGGGCGAACAGATGCACATCATGGCTACGGCCGGCCTGCCCGACGCTCCCAGTTTCCCCAACCGTTCGCTGTTCGCCGGCGCCGGTCTCGGGGTTGGACTCGGGCTGGGCATGCTGATCGCCGTCTGGCTGGAATTTAGCGACAAGTCGATCCGCACGGCCAAGGATGCTGCCGCCGTTATGGATCTGCCGCTGCTGATTTCCGTGCCCTGGCTGGGAGCGGACGAAGAGGATGCCACCGCCAATGGTCACGGACGGCGCAGTTTCTGGGGCCGGAACGGGACGCCGCCATCCAAAGAGCATGAGAAGGTCGAGGTCTAACGCAACCCATGTACAAGGAATATTTTGGACTTCGCGCCAACCCGTTCAACGTCAATCCGGACCCGCGCTACCTGTTTTTGACGCGGCACACCGAGGAGGCGCTGGCCTGCCTCACCTACGGCATCCAGAGCCGTAAGGGCTTCGTCCTGCTGACTGGCGAGGTGGGAACGGGGAAGACGACGCTGATCAATAAATTGATGGAATGGCTGCGGATGCAGCAGGTGGCCACGGCCTTTATCTTCAATTCGCGCATGGACGTGCCCCAATTTCTGGATTTCATGATGGCTGATTTCGGCATTCCATGCGATGCCACATCCAAAAGCCAGCTGCTGCAGCGCCTCTATAACTGGCTGCTCGATCGCTATCGCGCCGGGGAAACTGCGGTGCTGCTGGTTGACGAGGCCCAGAACCTGACCGACGAGGTTTTGGAAGAAATCCGCATGCTGACTAATCTCGAAACCTTCACCGAGAAGCTGCTGCAGATTATCCTGGTCGGCCAACCGGAACTCGAACAGCGGCTGAAGCAGCCGCAGTTGCGCCAGTTGCGGCAGCGCCTGACGCTGCGCGCCAAGACACATCCTTTTAATCTCGAGGAAACCAAGTCTTACGTGAAGCAGCGCCTGCGCATCGCGGGAGCGAGCGGGGACCCGATTTTCGAGGACGACGCTACCGTCGCCCTTTTCCGTTATTCGCTGGGGATTCCGCGCGTGATCAATCTGCTCTGCGAACACTGCCTGGTGAGTGCGTTTGTCGATCAGAAAAAGACGGTCGCGAGCGAGATCGTCGATTCGGTGGCGCGCGATTTCGATCTCACCGACGGCAATGCCGCGAGTGCGATGACCGCCCCCGTTCCGCCCTCGGAAAAGTTCGACCTGGTCGAAGCCCTGCGCACGCTGGCGACGCTGGCTGACCGCCTCCGCCAGTCGGAAGAACAAGAACAAGATCTCCCCAAGGAAAGGAAACTATGAGCCGAATCCATGACGCTTTGAAACGCGCCGAACAGGAAAGAGCAACCTCCGCGGGGACGCACGTCGAGCCCAGTTTCGCCGAGCCGTTTTTCGACCAACCCGAATCGCGAAACCCGGAATTACGAAACGACGGGCAGAGCGAGAGCATGTCCGCCGGGGCGCAACCCACGGGAGCCGCAGCCCGGCCGGCCATGTCCGCCGGAATGAACTACGAATCGCTGCTCGCCCACTGCCCGCCAAGCAAATGGAATCCCGATCCGCTCACCATGCTCTTCTTCCATGAAAACGAGAATCGGGTGGGGGCGGAGGAGTTCCGCACGCTGCGCTCGCGTCTCTATCAGATCCGCGAGAAGATGCAGCTCAAGCGGCTGATGGTGACCAGCGCGCTTCCGAAAGAAGGGAAGTCATTTGTAGCCGCCAATCTGGCGCAGGTGCTGGTACGCCAGCAAGGACGCCGCGCCCTGGTGGTGGATGCCGACCTGCGCAATCCCGGCATGCATCGCCATCTGGGAGCGTCGCTGACGCCCGGACTCTCCGAGTATCTGCTCGGGGAATGCGACGAGTTTGCCGCCCTGCAGCGCGGACCCATGGAGAACCTGTTTTTCATGCCCGCGGGCCGGATCGTGCCGAGCGCCCCCGAACTGCTCTCGAATGGCCGGCTGAAGCAGTTCCTGCAGCGGGTGGATGCTTTGTTCGATTGGATCATTATCGATACCTCGCCGGTGATTCCCGTCTCCGATGCCACCCTGGTCGCGACGGCTTGCGACGGCGTTCTGATGGTCGTGCGTTCGAACGTGACGCCTTCCAATCTGGCCCGCCGCGCGCGCGAGGAATTTCCGGACAAACTGCTGCTCGGTGTCGTGCTGAACGGCATTCACGCGGCCGACCTGGAGCAATCGAAGTACTACTACGGCGAGGCGATCAGCCAAACCTAGTGTCGAAATGAATTTGAACCGAGGCTAAGTTTGATTCGGCTCTTCAATGTTTATTACCCAATCCGGACGTTGGTCCTGCTGATCGGAGAGGCTCTGATCGTCTGGGCCTCGTTCCTGCTGGGGATATGGTACGCGTTTGGGCCAGACACTTACCTGGCTCTGAACGTGCATTACGGCTATTACCAGATCAGCATTCTCACGGTTGTGGTATTGCTGTGCTCGCACACGCTTGACCTGTACGATACTTCACGCCTCAATACCAAAGGCGAGCTGTATTTCCGCCTGCTGATGCTGCTGGCGGGAATGGCCTTTATCCTGGCGCTCGTCGATCTGGTAAGACCCAAGTTCCTGTTGGGAGGCGGATCTTCGACCGTCGGGCTGCTTATCCTGACGTTCGCTCTGATCGGATGGCGGCTCGCCTTTACCTGGCTGATCCGGTTGCCGATTTTGGTCGAGCGCGTGTATGTCCTCGGTACCGACGAGCGCGCCCAGCGAGTGGTGAAGGGATTGAGCCAGAATCCGGAACTTGGGGTCGAGATCGCGAATTGGACGGGCAAGATGGAAGGCGCGGTCACTAGCGAGTCGGTGGCGGCGCACCTGATGGAAGCCGTTCACAGACAAAAAGTCCATCGCGTGATCGTGGCCATGCCCGATCGCAGGGGTAAGATTCCCATGCGCGAACTCCTCGACCTGCGCATGCAGGGAGTGAAGGTCGAGGAAGCCACCTCCTGGCTGGAAAAAATCTCGGGCAAGATCGAGGTCGAAAATCAGTATCTAAGCTGGCTGGTGTTCGGCGAGGGGTTCAGTCGCAGCAACGCCATCAAAGCAGTGCGGCGCGCATTGTCATTCGCGATCTCGCTAGTCGGTCTTATCCTGGCGCTACCTTTGATTCCGTTGATTATGCTTGCCATTTGGCTCGATTCCGGGCGGCCCGTGTTTTATACCCAGGACCGGGTTGGCAAAAACGGACGCGTGTTCAAAGTCGTGAAGTTTCGCACCATGCGTCAGGATGCGGAAGCCGCGAACGGAGCGCAGTGGGCGGGCGACAACGATCCCCGCGTAACGCGCACCGGCCGGTTTTTACGCCGCTCCCGCCTGGATGAGATTCCGCAGTTGTGGTGCGTGCTCAAGGGTGATATGGCTTTCGTCGGTCCGCGGCCCGAGCGCCCGGAATTCATCGAGATGCTGAAGAAAGAGATTCCCAATTACGAGGTGCGCCACATGGTGCGGCCGGGGCTGACCGGTTGGGCGCAGATCAAATACAAGTACGGCAGCACCATCGACGATGCCCGCGAGAAACTTCAGTACGACTTCTTCTACATCAAGAACGCTTCGCTTGGTCTGGATCTGCTGATCATGTTCCAGACCATCAAGACGGTTTTGCTGCGCCGGGGCGCTCAGTAATGGGAACCCACTCATCATGAAGATCAAATCCATTTTCTGGATCGCCGGGGCGCTGGTGGGTTACTCCTACCTTGGCTATCCCGCGTGGCTCTGGCTGCGCAGCCGATGGTCGCCGCGTCCGGTGCGCCGGAACGCCGGACTGAGTTCCGCCACCGCCCCCGCAGTTTCGGCGGTGATGGTGGTGCGCAACGAGGAAGCCGTCATCGCCCGGAAACTCGAAAATCTGCTTACCCTCGACTATCCCCAGGAGAAACTGGAGGTGGTCGTGGTCTCCGATGGCTCGCTCGACCGCACGCCCGCCATCCTTGCCGAGTTTGCACACGATGCGGCGTCTGCCCCAGCAGCGCCCGCGGCACGAAGCCGGGTGCAAGTTTTGATGAAACCTGTATCCGAGGGAAAAGCCGCCGGGCTCAATGATGCCATCCAGCTGGCCAGCGGGGAAATTCTTCTGTTTACCGACGCCCGCCAGCAGATCGAATCGGGCGCTTTGCGTTTGCTGGTCGAAAATTTCGCCGATTCCGAGATCGGCGCTGCCAGCGGCGCGTTGATGCTTGGCGATTTCGCCAGTGGAGAGGCGGAAAAGGGAATGGGCGTGTACTGGCGCATCGAAAAGAAGATTCGCGAACTGGAGTCAGCCTGCGGTTCTGTAGTCGGCGCCACCGGCGCACTGTACTGCGCCCGCCGGACCTTGCTTGCAGCTGAGCCGTTGCCGGCGGGCACGATCCTCGACGACGTTCTGCTGCCCATGCAAATCGCGCGCCAGGGCTTCCGCGTGGTATTTGATTCCCGCGCCCGCGCCTGGGACGCGCCCGACCTGGGCGAAGGCCGTGAATTTTCGCGCAAGGTTCGCACGCTTAGCGGTAACTATCAGCTGCTGCAACTCGCGCCCTGGCTGCTAAGCTCCGAAAACCCGATTCGATTCGAGTTCATAAGCCACAAGCTCTCCCGCCTCGCTGTGCCTTTTGCCTTGCTGGCGATTCTGCTTGCCTCGATGTTTCTGCGCCAGCCGTTCTATCGCGCGGCGCTCGTGACACAGATTGTGTTTTACGCGCTCAGCCTCGCCGCGATGATGGACGTCAAGATCGGGCCGCTCGCGCGTATTGCCGATCCGGCCCGCACTTTCGTCGTCCTTAATTCCGCGGCCGTGGTTGCTTTCGTCAACTTCGTTACCGGCAGAAAGGCGGTATGGGTTCGCTGAACTAGGTTTGCTGAATCAGGAAGGTACCAGGAATTTTCATGTCGCACGGGCCAGTCCGGCGCGCTTCGCGGAAAAAGGTTTAACGAAAAAGGGGAATTTGTGGCGATTGGCGATAACGGCAAAAATGGCAACCTGACCACGACGGACGTTCTCGGAAGGCGCCTGCCGGTCAAAATCGCGGATCCGACCAAGAAGGCGTTTTTCTGGCTCCTTTGTTTTTTCGTGGTGTATTGCGCCCGTCCGGAAGACTATATTCCCGGCCTCAAATTCCTTCCGCTGGCCAAGATTACCGCCATACTGGCGATGTGGGGCCTATTTACCGCGCTCGGAAAGACCAAGCGTACATACAAAGATGTACCGAAGGAAGGAAAACTGCTTTTAGCCCTGATTGGAGTTTATTATCTCGGCGCTTTCCTGTCCCCGGTCTGGAGAGGCGGCGCCATCTTTCATACGATCGATTTTTCCAAGGTCTATATTGCGTGGGTGCTCACTTTCCTGCTGATCACGACCTTCGATCGTTTGCGCCGGATTATCTACATTCAGGCCGTTTCGGTGGCGGTGATTTGCACCATCTCCATTATCAAGGGACACGACCAGCCGCGGCTGGAGGGCGTAATCGGCGGCATCTATTCGAATCCCAACGACCTGGCGTTCGCCATTGTACTGTCGCTGCCCTTCGCACTCGCATTCATGGTCTCCAGCAAGAACGTATTCCACAAAGTATTGTGGGTGGTGGGGATTCTCATCATGCTGGCGGCGCTATTTCTGACCGCGTCACGGGCCGGCTTTATTAACCTGGTGATTTCGGGCGCGGTCACGATGTGGCATTTTGGCGTCCGCGGCAAACGCCCCGGGCTGATCGCCGGGGTCGCGTTAGCCAGCATCCTGCTGATGGCGACGGCGGGCGGTAAATTGTATGACCGCTTTCAGGCGCTATCGGGTGAAAACACCGGTCAGGACGAGTCGGCCTATGGATCGTATCAGGCCCGCATGGAACTGATGAAGCGGGCGCTCGAAGGAATCGAGAATTATCCCGTCTTTGGTATTGGCGCCAATAATTTTGTCTCCTACTCGCCGGATTGGCACGAAGTGCACATGACGTATTTGCAGATTTGCGTCGAAGGCGGCATCCCGGCTTTGATTCTGTATCTGATGTTCTTTTACCGCGGTTTTAAGAACCTCCGCACCATGCGAAAGGCCAAAAATCTAGACGAGCACACGGTTTTGTTCGTAGGCGCCCTGCACGGTTCGTTAATCGGATTCGTTGTTGGCGCTCTATTTGCTCCTGAGGCCTATCAGTTCTTCCCATACTTTGCGGTAGCGTTCACTTCGACCTTGCTGCAGACCCTAAAGGAAAGGGAGTTGGATCCCATGGCCGTATCTCCCGGTCCGAGCAAGCCACGACATTTCCTGGAGGTTTATGCCGATTACGGAAAGACCGGCGCCGTCGCACGAGTCTGAGATGCGGCCCTTCGAGCAGGCGCCCGCGACGACGTCGCCCAACGGGCGGGAGGCGGGAAGATGGGATCGGCGTTCCACCGGCCTGCTTGTCGTCGTGCTGATATTGGCGATGGCAGCGATCCTGCACGGAATCACCGTTGGCGAGTTCAGCTACAACGTGGATGAATCCCAGCACGCGGTGACCGGACTCTATGTTGCGGATCTGGTTCGCGACCATCCTTTTTCTCATCCCGTAGCGTACACCTACCGCTACTACGCGCAGTATCCCGCACTCTCTGGAATCATCCACTGGCCGCCGCTTTTTTATTGCATGGAAGGCTTATTTTTTCTGGTTTTTGGTCCCACGGTCATTGC
>JBAVAA010000276.1:0-3783 GCA_049585515.1 Terriglobales bacterium
TCGAACTTAGTAAGTTGTTCAACTTGCTTGCTGCCCGTATCGTAACTGTAAAGATTGAGCCGGTGTTCAGACCCGCGATCGGAAGTGAAATAAATATTGTTCCCGTGCCACATCGGAAACGTGTCTGTGTAATCGGTGTGCGGAATAACCTGATCGACGACATTATTCTTGATGTCGTAGATAGTAATGTCCTGCGCCAGACCGCCGGTATAGCGCTTCCACTGCCGGAAATTGCGGAAGATCCGGTTGTAGGCGATCTTCGTCCCGTCCGCCGAGAATGAAAGCAGGCCGTCCTCGTCCATCGGCATGGGCCGCGGCAGACCGCCCTCAAGGCTCACCATGAACGCACGTTTAATCCAGCCATTCGAAGCATCGCGCCGCGAAAGAAAGAGAATGCTCTTGCCATCCGGCGTCCAGCCAATCACCTGGTTGTGGATGCCCATGCGGTCGCTCAGTGGCTGCGCCGCTCCCTGATAGAAGGTCAACTGTTTCGGCTGGCCTCCCTCAGCGGGCATCACATATACATTGAAATTCCCATCGTACTGGCCGGTAAATGCCAGCCACTTCCCATCCGGCGAAAATTTCGGAAACAGCTCGCGCCCCGGATGCGAAGTGATGCGGCGGGCCGTGCCTCCAGCGCTCGACGCGATCCATAGATCGCCGCCATACATAAATGCAATTTTGTCCTTATAAATATCGGGGAAGCGCAGCAGGCGGCCTTCTTGAGTTTCCTGCGCGGACGTCAGGCAGGCACAGCCGATGATCAGACCGGCGAGCAGGCCGGCGCACGCGAACCAGCTTCGATTAGAAGTCATTAGAGATCCTCACTGGAAGTTACTTGCGGAAATTGTTGCGGAGAGCGAACCATTTTTCGGCAAGCGAGATTGTATCAGCTTGCACGCCGGCTCGAACACTAATTGCGCTTCATGAACTGCGTTTCAGTGGATCTGATTGGCACCCGCCGCCTGCACCGCTTCCTGGCAACGGCCCGCCGCGGTCAACACTTTGTCAAACGCTGTATCTGTGCGGAGCTTCGCCAGCAGCGGATCCGAAAGCAGATTCTCGTGCGCGCAATAATTCTGCTCCACCGCGCTCTGCAATAAATGTAAAGCCGCTTGTTTCTTGCCGGCATACGCGAATAGCGATCCCTGGTAATACCACGTCTCCGGATCGGGCTCCGAGGGCGGATTCGTTTCCGCCTCCTGCGCCATGCGATCCAGATCGGCGGCGGGCCGCAATTGCAGGACCGCCTCCACCAGATCGCGGTGGTAGCGCGGATTGGTTGGCATGCGCTTCGTGGCCTCGCGCGCCTGCTCGATCTTTCCCTCGCGTATAAGTAGCGACGGCGTCACATAAGCGGCCCACTCCGAGCCGGCATCCAAACGCACAAAATCTCTAGCCCGCTCAGTCTTCCCCAACTCCATGAACGCCCACGCGCAGGAACGGAAAACATAATTTCCAGGATCCAGCGCCAGCGCCGTGTTGCATTCATTCGTCGATTGCTGCAGCATCCCCGCATACCGATAGACGTAGGCGATTGCGAAATGTGCCTCGGCACTCTCCGGACGGCGCTTCACCAACGCCTGCGCCGCCTCATACGCCTTGCCCAGTTCGCCACGCTCCACGTGGTTGGCAATCAATTGTCGAGCAGCCGTAACCCGGTTCGGGTCCAGCGCCACCGCGCGTTCGCAAGCTTTGTTGGAGCGCTGGAACATCGGCTCGCCGCCATCCGAATAATCCGCGTCGTAGTAGCAGCGAACTCCCAGCTGTTCCCATGCCGGAGCGTATGTTGGATCGACTTCGACCACATGCTCCAGAACCGCAATGGCATCCTTATTCGGCCCGCCATCATGCGGCAGCGCCAGGCTGTGCAGGTAGAGATCGTAGGCCTCCGCGTTTTTCGGGCGCGAGCCGGTATCGAGCAAGCCACCAACCACCCCGAGCGCGGGCAGCAACTCTCCTCGTATCCTGGCCGCCATCTGCGCCTGTAATGCGATCAAGTCCTGCGCGGGCGCGTTGATGTTGGTCTGCCACAGAAGCTTGTCCCCCTCCACCTGGATCGCTTCCAGCGTAATCATCAGGCGGTCTCCCTGCTTCAGAAAGTGTCCGGTAAGGATGTTCGCGACATGCAATTCGCGCCCCGCCGCCTGCGGATCGACATCGTTCCCCACAAATTTTTGCGTGATCGAGGAGGGCCGTACGTCGAGCGTCCGTGAGTACGTAAGCGTATTGGCAATTTCGTCCGCCAGCGCGAAGCGCAGAAACTCAACGCTGATGTCGCCATTCCTGTTCTGCAGCGGCAGGACCGCAATGGTGTTCTTGGCCCCCCCGGCGCCCGCCATCTCCCGCATCTTGAACCACCACGCCCCAACCGCCACCAAAACCATCAGCAGGACGGCACTGAGTCCGAGCAATAAATAAGTTGAAAACTTGCTCGAAGCCTGAAACGTGTTGGTCGCAATGCGATACGGCAAAATGGGCCGCCGCGCTCCGGTCTTGGTTAACCCTGATTCCGTCTCCTTCTTCAACGACTGCAAGTCGCCCTTCATCGCCAGGGCGTTCGGATACCGGTGGCCGCGGTCCTTTTCCATGGCCCGGCCCAGGATGCCTTCCAGATCCTGCGGCAACGATGGGTTCAGGCTAAGCGGAGAAACCGGCTTCTGGTTCAAAACCGCATCCAGCGTGCTGATCACGTTGCCCGTGGCAAACGGCTTCTTGCCCGTCGACATCTCATAAAGCACGACCCCGAGCGAAAACAGATCGCTCCGCGGATCCAGTTCTTCGCCGCGCGCCTGCTCCGGAGACATGTAAACCGCCGTCCCTGGAATTACGCCAACCGCAGTCAGAGAATCTTCCAGTGCCGCCTCGCTCGATCCCGGCTCCGGAATCGACTTGGCCAATCCGAAATCAAGGATCTTGGCCTGCCCAGTCTGTCCCACAAAAATGTTCGCAGGCTTAATGTCGCGATGAATGATTCCTTTGGCGTGCGAAGCGGCCAGCGCATCCGCCACCTGGATGCCGATCTCCAGAATCTCATCCACCTCCATCGTCTTGCCCCGCATCCGTTCCTTCAGGCTCACCCCTTCCAGCTTCTCCATAACAATGAAGGGATGGCCTTCGTTGTCATCAATGTCGTGGATGGTGCAGATGCCAGGATGGTTCAACTGCGAGGCAGCGCGCGCTTCGCGCACGAACCGGTCGAGCGACTTCTTGTCGTGCACCATCTCCACCGGAATAAACTTGAGCGCGACGTGACGGGCCAGGCGTGTATCTTCCGCTTCATACACCACGCCCATGCCGCCACCACCGAGTTTTCCGACGATGCGATAGTGGGAGACTGTCTGGCCGATCATTCCCGAAGCCTCAGTGCCGTCGGCGGCTATGTTAGGCCGCTGCCTAACCTCAGGTCAACCCTGGCCGGACTGCGGTTGCTATCCCAACTCAGCGGGAGCAGTTGCACCGGTCGCGCCGGCATCCTGCCGGTTGTACTGAGGGCGTCCTCGACCCTCAGATCGCCTGAGAATGCCCGCCGGACCAGCCGCTGGGACAGCGGCGCTACCTTCGACGCGCTGAAAATTGGGGTCACCACGTGAAATGGGACTTCAGCCATGTAGGTAGCGCATCATCTGGACGGGCGGCTGTTGGTTCCAGCGCAGACTTACCACCCTTGAAAGCGGCCCTCCCCGCCGCTTCCGGCGCCCTATTAAAGATGCGCTCCATTTCGCCGATGTCCAGGACGTATCTCTCAATGCACGGCCCCGCCCAATATCTACGCTCCTCAAC
>JBAVAA010000277.1:0-1649 GCA_049585515.1 Terriglobales bacterium
TATCAGGGGTGGTTCCAGATGCTCTACATTGATCTTCCCCTGTTCCTGGCTTCGACGTTCTCCATCTCCAGCTTCTACCTGGTTTCCCAGAAAGAATTATTTCCGGAAAACTGGCTGCGATCGTTGCTCTATCTGCCGCTGTTAATGTCCCTCGGAATTGGATTGACCATCACCAATACGCGCGCGGTGCTGGAGGCGCTGGTAGGCAAGCAGACCTCTTTCGTTCGCACTCCCAAATACCGGGTCGAATCGAAGAAAGACAAGGTTGGCGCGAACAAATATCGCAAGCGTCTGGGATGGGTCCCGTGGATTGAATTGCTGATCGGAACCTATTTCGCCCTGGCTGTCTTTTACGCGATCGACAACGAGAACTATTTCACGGTTCCCTTCCTCCTGTTGTTCGTGATCGGCTACTGGGTCACGGGGTTAATGTCATTGTTGCAAGGCCGATTTGCCGGACTTTCGGTGGGATCGGAAACCCACACCAAGCCCTTCCCGGTAGGAGTGTAGTTATCGACTTATTGGTCGCTTAATCATTGAATGATTGGGTCCATTGACCAAAAGACTCACTGATCCAATTCGGGGAACTTGAACTCAATGTTGATCCTGATTTCGTTCTTCACCGGTTTTCCGTCAAGTTCATATGGTTTATAGCGCCAGCGCTTCACCGCTTCCACAGCGGACTGAGCAAGCAAGGGCTGGCCTGTGACAACTTTCACATCGCGCAATTTTCCGTCCTCTGCGATCAGCGCGGCCAGAACCACCTTTCCCTCAAGGTGCAGCGCGCGGGCTTGGGCAGGATAAAGCGGCTGGACACGGTGCACGAGCTGGCCACCCGAAACTCCTTGCGACACCGGAGTCGAAAGCTGAGGGAGCGAAATTCTTGCGGAGAAAACTTCGTTGATTGGGGACGAAGTCGCCGATCCCGCCGGGATCGACGGGGGTACGGCCGAACTGGCCGCATCGGAGTGGAAATCCGAGCGTGAGTCCGGAGGCGCCCCCGTCTTCGATTCGGACTTCAATCCAGTTTTCGATCCGATCTGCGAGCCGGATGGTCCATATCTGATCACAACATTGGGAGCAACATCGCCGGTCGATAACGAACGATGCACTGGATTTCGCGCTTGAGTTTTCGTTCCCGCGACCGCGTCCAGCTTCGATGCGAGTTTTACCGGAGCTCCTATGGAGAGCTGTTCGTATGAGGGAGAGACCGATTGGCTCCCGGGATTCGCCATCCCCTTCGTGTCTGTGCCGTCAGGATGGTCAATTGCAGCGCCTGGACTTGCAGTGTTGGGGGTTGTGCTGCGGACGCTTGCTCGGTTCGCGTCTGCTGGACTCGCAGAAATCGGTGCTGTATACGTTTCGCGATTCGCCCGTTGTGGGCCGCGCCATCCCCGCCAGATCGCCACGGCAAGCAGCGCGATTACGACGAGACCTAAGGCGCCTAACACGACTGGCCGCAATCGGCCGCCCCAGGTAGCGAACCCCGCATTCCTCACACGATGTGACGCTGGCAGAGCACCGGACGTCCGCGTGGACTCAATCTCCGACGGAAGGTGCGGCACAGCCGGCGATGCGCTCTCCGGAAGCGCCGAGCGTGCATGCTCGGCTAAAACGGCAAGTTTTTGCAGAAGCGCAATGTGCGATTC
>JBAVAA010000278.1:0-2810 GCA_049585515.1 Terriglobales bacterium
GTCAATACCAGGAATCGCTGGGCGAAAGATTCGTGGAGCAAACGGAGATGGTATGCAGCTAACTGAGATTCGTGTAGCGGGTTTTGGCGGCCAGGGAGTGATTCTCTCGGCCATCGTGCTGGGCAAGGCAGCCTCGATTTATCAAGGTGCCTTTGCCACCATGACGCAGAATTTCGGGCCGGAAGCCCGCGGCGGCGCGTGCAGCGCGCAGCTCGTCATTTCCAACACGCCGGTGCTGTACCCCTATGTCACGGTGCCCGACATCCTTGTTGTGATGTCGCAAGAGGCCTATGTGAAATTCGGATCCGAGCTAAAAGACGGCGGCATCATGATCGTCGAGCAGGATCTGGTGCGCGTCGCCGATCTCAAGAAAAATATCCAGGTGTACAGCATCCCGGCGACTCGGATCGCTGAAGAACTCGGCAAACGCATGGTGCTGAATTCCGTGATGGTCGGATTCTTTACAGCCGTTACGCAATTGCTGGAGCCCGATGCTGTGCGCAAGGCAGTAGCTGACTCCGTTCCATCCAACTTCCGCGAACTGAACCTCAAGGCCTTTGAAAGAGGGTTGGAGTGTGGGATCGAGGCGTTAACCGCAACCGCGAATCCCGCAGACGCTGAACTGCAGCCGCAGTACTCGCCCGAGTAAATCTGGCTGTAGCGCTAACACGCCGGGGACAATGTTTACAGTTCGAGGATCTTTCCCTTCTCCGCGCCGGCGAGAATTTCTAGGGTTCGTCATAATCGTCGGCAATGGTCCCCTGAGACTTTCGTCATCGCTTAGAACTGCCTATCGCGCTTAAATGAGCATATGAAACCTGTTGAGACCGAAATCGGATCTCACCGATCCTGCCCTGTTGCATTGCGAAATGGCTGCGGCAGAGGACAATGGCACTCAGGTAACTAACGGGCTGTGATCCAGATCACAGTCCAACCAAGGTTCCGTTTCTATGCTGAAAGCTTGAGAGGAGTACAGGATGTTTCAAAGCGCGCCACGTTTGAATGAACTCAAGGATGACAGACTCAGGTCACTAGAAGAGATAATGGAAAGCGAGCACAGATTTCGGAAGCTCGTTGAGGCCTTACCTGATGCCATAGTGGTCCATACTGAAGGCAGGATCGTTTTCGTAAATCCATTCGCTGTACGTCTTCATAAAGCTACACGACCTGAGCAACTCCTCGGCCATGAAATCAACGAGTTCATCAAGCCTGAGTTGAGAGCCACGATAAAGAACCGAATTGAAAATTGCTATCTGACCGGGGAGGCCTCCGTGCCGATGGAAGTCGCTCTGATCGCCTGCGACGGTTCATCGGTGGACGCCGAAGCCGTTGCGATTCCAATATCGTGGCACGGCGCACCTGCCATCGAGGTGGTGCTTCGGGATACTAGACCGCGCAAGCGGGCGGAACAGGCGGCTCACGACTGGCAAAAGCGGTTAGAGTTGGCGCAGAAGGCGGGTCTTCGGATCGGATTGTGGGACTGGGACGTGGTCGCGAACACCGTCACGTGGTCAGATGAGACCTACAGACAATTTGGATTTACCCGAGACACATTTTCTGGCCGGGTTGAAGACGCGGTAGAGCGGTTACACCCTGAAGACGGAAGCAGAGTCCAGGAAGCTATTCAAGAAGTCTTAGATGGAAAATCAAACGAATACGCTGCGCAGTATCGTCTCGTGCGTCCTGACGAGACGATCTGTTGGATCGACGCACACGGCGTCATGGTGCGCAATGGCTGCCAGCACATGCTTGGGGTCGGCGTTGACATTACCGATCTTAAAAATAGTGCGCAATCGCTTAAACATAGCGAGGAAAAATACCTTCTGCTGCTCAATTCCACCGCAGAAGCGATCTATGGACTCGATCTGAAGGGAAATTGCACATTCTGTAACCCTGCATGTGTACGTCTTCTTGGTCATCAGCGTCGAGAAGATTTGCTTGGAAAGAACATGCATGCGCTGATGCATCACAGCCGCGCCGACGGAACACCGTACCCGGAGCCAGAGTGCGAAATCTACGTGGCCGTTCGTGAAGGTAGGCCCAGTCACGTCAGCAATGAAGTGCTTTGGCGTGCTGATGGAACCAGCTTTGCAGCTGAATATTGGTCCTATCCAATGTACAAAGCTGGCGAAATGGTCGGGGCTGTGGTCACGTTCTTGGATATATCCGATCGCAAACGAGCAGAAGAAGAACTACGACGATCGGAACAAAAATACCGGAAGCTTTTTGAAAACGCGACTTATGGGATGTATTGGTCAAAACCAGACGGCACATTGCTGGATGTTAATGCAGCCATGGTCGTAATGCTGGGTTACGGCTCCCGCCAGGAATTGCTGAAGCGAAACCTGAATGTCGATATTTATGAAGACGAATCTGCCCGCAGAGCGATCCTCGAAAGCTACGGCCCGAGCGAAAAGGTCGAAGGAGTTGAGGTTAACTGGCAGCGCAAGGATGGCAAAACTATCGTCGTTCGGACTAGCGGAAATCTCGTCCGTGCAAAGAATGGATCTATCGATCACTATGAAGTTATTGCGGAGGACATCACCGAACGACGCAGCTTAGAGGAGCAATTCCGGCAGTCACAGAAGATGGAGGCAGTGGGCTTGCTCGCGGGGGGAATTTCCCATGACTTCAACAATCTTCTTGGCGTGATTCTTGGAAATGCCGAATTGCTTCTCGACACCAAACAATCCGAGAAGCAGCAGCATCACGCTGACCAGATCAAGAAAGCTAGTGGCCGTGCGGCTCAACTGACGAGACAGTTGCTTGCATTCAGCCGCAAACAGGTTTTATATCCCACCGTCCTCAAC
>JBAVAA010000279.1:0-2016 GCA_049585515.1 Terriglobales bacterium
GTGTCTGCCCAGCATGACGCGATCTCGGCTGCGGTAGCCGGCGACGCTGTGACCCTCGACGGACGCACGGAGACTCCGCATGAGACCGCGGCCTCGAACTTTTCCGCGACAAAATGGCGACGCAGAAAGCTGCTGATTCCGACCGTCCTGGTCGTCATTGCTCTTGCGCTAGCGGCGGCCGGCCTGTATTGGCATTCGCGCCTGGCTGGCAAGCTTACCGAGAAAGACACCATCGTTCTTGCCGACTTTTCCAACTCCACGGGCGATGCCGTCTTCGATGACACTCTGAAACAGGCCCTGGCGGTCGCGCTGCGGCAGTCGGCGCTGCTTAATGTTCTTTCCGACGATAAGGTCGGCGGTTCCCTGAAAATGATGACGCGGCCGGCAAGCACTCCGCTTACGCCGGAGCTTGCTCGCGAAGTTTGCCTGCGCTCCGGCAGCAGGGCCTACATTGCGGGGGCGATTGCGGCGCTGGGCAGCGAATACGTTTTGGGGTTGAAGGCAGTGAATTGCCAGAGCGGCGATACATTGGCGGAAGAACAGGCGACCGCTCACTCCAAAGAAAAAGTGCTCGGCACGCTCGGGGATGCGGTGGCCAAACTCCGCCGCGAGCTTGGCGAATCGCTGGCTTCGGTGCAGAAATTCGACGTTCCTTTGCAACAGGCCACGACCTCATCTCTCGATGCCTTAAAGGCATACAGTCTGGGAAAAAGAATATTGGATGAGAAAGGTCCGGTTGCGGCCTTGCCCTACGAACAACGCGCCGTCGAGCTCGACCCCCAATTTGCTATGGCTTACGAAGCGATCGGCCTGCAGTATGCCGATCTTGGAGAACTTGGACGGGCGAGTGAGTATCTCACCAAGGCCTTCGAGTTACGCGACCATGCCAGCGAACGAGAAAAGTTAGCCATCGCTGCCGCCTATTATCGTGACGTAACTGCGGAGCTGGACAAGGCAGCGCAGGTGTATCAAGAAAATATTGATAGTTACCCCAGAGATAGCGCCGTACACAACGATCTGGCCGGCATCTACGCGCAGGAAGGAGAATTTGAAAAGGCGGCGGAAGAGGACCGTGAGAGTATCCGCCTGGCGCCGGTCAACGTGGCTGCGTATGCGAACCTGAGCAGCTGGCTGATTGCTTTGCAGCGCTATCCGGAGGCGCAGCAGACGATCCAGGCGGCGCTGGGGCAAAAGCTGGATTCCGATGCCCTCCATCTTAGCCTTTATGGAATCGGGTTTATCACTGGCGATACTCATGCCATGGGCGAGCAAGCTATTTGGCTGGAGAGTAAGTCGGATTTCGAGAACGAGGGGCTTGGGCTGGAATCCGATACGGAAGCATATTATGGTCGGCTCTTCAAAGCGCGGGAGCTCACCACGCGGGCTATCGAGTCGGCGGTTCACAACGATAATAAGGAGGGCGGCGCATTGTGGGAGACGGATGCCGCGCTGCGCGAAGCGGCGTTCGGCAACGTCGCCGAAGCCCGGCAGGATGCGAATGACGCCGTGAAGTTGGCTCCCACGAGCCGGGGAGTCCAGATTGAAGCGGCGCTGGCGCTGGCCATCATCGGTGCGATAACTCAGGGCGGATTAGCTCAGGGCGGCGGGGCAAAGAAGGGCGATGCAGCGCAGGCTGATAGCTTAGCGCAGGATTTGGCAAAGCGGTTTCCACTCGATACGCACATGCAGTCGCTTTGGCTGCCGGCGATCCAGGCGCAACTGGCGCTTGATCGACGGAATCCGGCGGCTGCGGTCGCTCTGCTGCCCTCCGGTACTCGGGCCACGCGAATTGAGATAGGGGCCATCCCCTTTCTTTCGAATGTCTCATGCATGCATTCAACCTACTTGCGCGGTCAGGCGTATCTGTCCGCAGGACAGGGCAATTCCGCTACCACTGAATTTCAAAAGATTCTCGATCACAAGGGAATCGTGTGGAATTGCTACACGGGGGCGCTGGCACATTTGGGGTTGGCTCGCGCGCTGGCGCTGGCGGGAGACAAGGAGAGAGCGTTGGCC
>JBAVAA010000280.1:0-3018 GCA_049585515.1 Terriglobales bacterium
AGATTGGCGAGCGCATGATCACACACGATCCAGACGTTACGCGGCTGCTCAATCGTCTGGAAGATCGCGGCCTCGTCGAGCGCACGCGGGCCCGGCATGATCGCCGCGTTATCTACGGGAAAATCACTCCTGCTGGACTCAAGCTACTGCGCGAAATGGATGCGCCGATCGAGAAGTTCGGTCGCGGCCTCCTGCGCCACGTCGGTCAGGAGAAGTTGAAGCAGTTGATCGGGCTATTAGAACTGGTTCGAGGCCGGAAAGCCGGGTAGTTACTTCTTCCGCTTCGCAACCTTCTTCTTCGGAGTTCCTGCGTTCCGGCCTGCCGCAGCCTTGTTCAAAAACACTCTTGCAAAAATCTTATCGATGTTCTTAAGCTGCCGCTTCAGGTCAAACGCATGCTCGATCTTCGCCCGCGGCACGCGTCCGCGAATCTCGGGATCGTTCACGATCAGCTCATGGAAGTCGAGATTCTCTTTCCACGCGCGCATGGCGTGATTCTGCACCAACCGGTATGCGTCCTCGCGGGAAACGCCGCCCTCCACCAGATCGAGCAATAATTGTCCGCTGAAAACGAGGCCGCGCGTGCTTTCGAGGTTCGCCAGCATGCGCTCGGGATAGACGAACATAGTCTCGATTAGGTTCGCTGTTTTATTGAGAAGGTAATCCGCAAGCGTGGTCGAGTCGGGAATGATGATGCGTTCTGCCGAGGAGTGCGAGATGTCGCGCTCGTGCCAGAGCGCGACGTTTTCGAATCCGGCCTGGGCGTTCGAGCGGATCACCCGCGCCAGTCCAGAAATTTGTTCGCTGGTTACCGGATTGCGCTTGTGCGGCATGGCCGATGAACCTTTTTGTTTTTCGCTGAAGTATTCTTCGGCCTCGCGGACTTCGGTTCGCTGCAGGTGGCGGATTTCCGTGGCGATCTTGTCGAGCGTCGACGCGATCGTGGCGAGCGTCGCCAGGTACTGAGCATGGCGATCACGCTGGATCACCTGCGAGGATATCGCGGCGGCCTTCAGTCCCAGTCTGGCGCATATCTTCTCTTCGAGTTCCGGAGTGAGGTGAGCAAACGTTCCCACTGCGCCCGAGAATTTGCCCACACGCAGATCTTCGGCGGCGGCCTGGAAGCGCATGATGTTCCGCTGCGTCTCCGAATACCAATTGGCGATTTTGAATCCGAAGGTGATCGGCTCGGCATGGATGCCATGGGTGCGCCCGATCATCGGCGTATCCTTAAACTCAAACGCCCGGCGTTCCAGCACCTCGGCCAGGCGCTCCAGGTCCCCAGCGATCAGCGACGAGGCTTGCTGGATGAGCAGTGCCTGCGCCGTATCGACCACATCGTTGGAAGTGAGGCCGTAGTGAAACCAGCGAGCGTGCGGGCCAACGATCTCCGCCACGGCCGTAGTGAAGGCGATGACGTCATGTTTGACCTCGGCTTCGATTTGGAAGATGCGCTCAACGCTGAAATTGGCGCGCGCGCGGATCGCCTCGGCGGCATCTTTCGGCACGATGCCGGCGGCAGCCAGCGTCTCGGTGGCGGCGACTTCGACCGCGAGCCAGGTGCGGAAGCGGTTCTCGTCGCTCCAGATGCGAGCCATCTCGGGCCCGGTGTAGCGTGGGATCACGGCTGTTTCTCCAGTGGGGGAACTGTGGATTGTAAATCAGGCGGGCCGGTGTGTGCAGAGATGGTAGCTTTCACTCGAGGGCCAGGCGTCTCCGCCCGGCTCTTTACTTGTTCCTCAGGCAGGGATGGGCGCGGGTGCCCGTCGCTCCATTTAATCTCCCTGCGCTCTTAATCCACGGTGTGCTTTGCGGTGTAGCCTTCTCGCGCGTAAACGATGGCCTTCACTTCCTTGCCCTTCTGATCGCGAATCTTCAGCGGACCTCCGTCGGGCGCTTGTAACTCGACTTTCAACTTGCGATAGGTACCGTCGAGTTTGGCGTTCGTCGGATGATAGCTGATGTTGTACTGGTTGCGAATATCAGTCGCGATGTCATGAAACATTTCCGGCAGTTCGCCCTGGAAGCGCGGAAAGTAGGCACGCCCACCCGTCAGGCTGGCGAACGTTCTCATTTCGTTATCTGCTTGCAAGTAGTCCATGTTGCCTACGGGTATGATCCCGCGAGTGCGGCAGTGGTTCACTTCGCAGTATTCGCGGGCCACGAAGCCCACGCTGATGGGGTAGATCGTTACATCTTTTGTGGACTTGATTTTCTTCAGTATCTTGTCCAAGGTAAGTTTACTGAATGTGTCGACTCCGGTCGTCACCAGAATGATGTACTTCTTGCCCTCGATACGATCGATCCGGTCGAGCGTGTCGAACAGGGCGTCGAACAAGTTGGTTTCCGAAAAGCCCGGCATTCGTAATTGGTTCAACGCCGCCATCACCGCGCGCTTGTCCTGGGTAAAATCCGCGAGAATCTGCGGTTTCATGTCGTAAGAAATTACCGCCACCCAATCGTCCTTCTTCAGAGTGCTGGCAAATGCGTACGAGGCATTCAAAGCTTCGACTATGAAGTCGTAATTTGTCGATGCGAACTCAACCAGAAGAACGGCCGTGATTGGAGCTTCGGTCTGCTTGAAGGTTGAAATCTGCTGCGGCGTGCCATCTTCCAGGATCTTGAAATTTTCTTTCTTCAGCCCCGGGATGGTCTGACCGTCCTTGGTGGTCACGAGTACGTCCAGATCGACAACCGGTACGTTCACCGAGATCGAGTAGTCGGGCATGTTCTCGATCTTTTTCGGCTTTTCCGGGGCGGGCGGCGGTGGTTCTTCTTTTTTCTTGGGGACGACATACGGCCCGACGTCGTTTTGCGGCCCTCCCGCCTCCGCAGGCGCTTCCTGCTGATTCGGATTGGCCTGCTTTTGCTGCGACGTCTGTTGCGCCGGCGGTTGTGACGTGCTTTGACCTTCAACGGCAAACGTCGCGGTCATCAACCAGCAAAGCACAAAAGCCAGTCCAATCATTCGTTTACGGCAAGCCAATGGAGCGCGGTTACCGCCGCGCAGTACGCCAG
>JBAVAA010000281.1:0-6257 GCA_049585515.1 Terriglobales bacterium
ATGACCACCGATCCTGAAGCCGCATTGTAGTTATTGTCCCCACTGTATTGGGCACCCAGAGTGTGCTGGCCGCCGGTGAGGCCTCCTAACGCTCCGACCCAGGTTTCGGTATAACCCTCGCTATTCAATGCAAAGGTGTTGAAGTTGTACTGCTTGCCATTATCCGTAAAAATAAGGCCGCCGCTCGGGCAGGCTATTTCACCAAACGGTGCAGGACTGCAAAGTGCCCCTTGGGAGTTCCCTACGTCAACGCGCGCGTAGTATTGCGAATCGAAGGGGACCGTTGTGACCGGGGTCGAAGAGCCGGAGGGAATGACGCCCTTCAGGATCACAGTACTGTTTTCTTTGTTGACGGTAACGAGGAGCGGGCCGGAATAGCTTCCCCCGTAGGTGCCGTCCCCTCCGTAGTGGGCGATCACATAGTAGTTGCTGCCGGCGGGCAACAGGCTAGTAGCAGCCGTTGACTTGGTCATTCCGTTCGTGAGCGGAAAGCCGTCGATGGCTTGGCCAATGGTTGTGCCGGAGGCATTGCTGACCAGCAGGGAAACGGCCCCAGAAGCCGCAGTCGGACTAACAGCTATGCTTACCGGAACGGCTGTTCCGTGCGTTGTGTTCACGGCGTTGCCGCTGTTCAAACTCAGCGTGGCGGTGGTCGCCGTAAATGAGGCTTTGCTCCAGTTGTTAACCAGATTGGCGACCTCTACCGATCCCAGACCGGTAGCTAAGTCGTACGCCGTGTTCGTGCTATAGCCCGAAAGCACACCGTAGGCGTCGCCGTGGGTATTGGTGACACAATTCGGAGTCCCCGTAACGCAAGGCATGGCGATGGTCGAACCGGTGGGCGCGTCATGAAAGGCATTCGTCTGTTTACTCGCCAGTTGGTACAACGCGAAACCGGGAACACCCTGAGGACCGCCCATCTTCTCGTTCACCAGAGACATGATCCCGGCAAAGGCGGGCGAGGCGACTGAAGTTCCGCCGTATCCGAGGAGATCATTCAGATTGCAACCACCTGTCTTGTCCTGCTCACAGATCACGTACGCGCTGGCTATGAAGCCATTGCTGGCAAACAGGGAAACGTCAGGGAGATCGCGCTTGTTGTCGGCTGGCACTCCCGTCCCGTGCTGCCATGAGGGCTTGGGATAACTTTGCGTACATGAGCCCAGCACACCTTGTGTATTGACCGCACAGTTGCTTGGGCCGCCGCTGCCGCCGTTCGAGTTCACGCCGCCCAGCTGGATCATCCGTTGGTTGTTGCAGGCCTGCTCGGCCGTGGACCCGTAGCCCAGCGTGATGGCTAGGCTGTTGGTGCAAGAGTCGTTCCAGGTAGTCTCCGGAATGTAGCCCTTCGCGGATTCTTGTGTAGTTGGATTGTTGGTCGAGTTCCAATAATTCGACCACGTCTTGTATTGATTGAAGTCCGTTCCGCCAATGGCAGCATTGAACGGCGTCGAGGCAATTCCGTTGACGTTCAGGCCATATTGTGCTGGCCCGGCTGGATTGTCACAGGCCGCAGAACCATTGTCGCCTGAGGATACAAAGACACTGATGCCCTGCGCCGCAGCCTGTTCCCAGAGGGTGGAATAGAACTGATTTCCTGCCGTGCCCAGTCCCAGTTCACATTCGCCGTAACTTTCGCTCATCACCGGGGCCAGATTGTTGTCGACGATGTAGACTGCGGAGAGATCAACTCCGTCCGTGGTGTCAGTGGACTCCGAGGTTACAAAATCGATTTTCGCTTGTGGCGCAACCGCCCCTGACCACTGAATGTCGATGTCCGCCTCGGGTTCGTCGCCGTTAACTTCCGGAGGATACCCGTTGTAGATAATGTTGAGTTTGTTCACAGGTATTGTCAGGCCGAATAGCTGCCAGAAGTTGGTTGCATCCTGTGGGTTAACATCCGTTCTTCCCACGATCGCGATCGTCTGTCCGCTTCCATCGATGCTACTGGTCCAAAGCGCTTGGACATCGTAAATGGTGGCGAAATCGTAAGGCGTGAGAAAGTAGCACTCTTGTCCATTACCGCAGGCCACTGTGTATGCAGGCTCGGCAGGCGACGTGAGCCGGTGGCTCTTCACGGAGTACTGACCTACATACCGATTCATGGCTTTGCGCGGAAAATTGTGCAGCGAATCGATCCCCGCCACCGCTGGCGTCAGCGCTGCCGGAATGCTGGGATCCCTGTCATTGGCCCAATGTTGTTCCCCGTTTACGATGTATTTGTGGATCGTGGTGTGAAAAGCTTCCTGCACCTGGCCCGCCGATCCCGAAAACTCCAGCACGGTGCGGCCCTTTGTCGAACCGACCTGAAATCCGTGCGACTGGAGCCATGCTGTGATCGTCTGGATATCGGTGTCGGTCGGACCAAACTGTGTGCCGACTTCCTCGGGCGTGAGCCACTTGTGATAGTAGGGCAAGTCCTTGTCCTGCTGATCGTCGAGCAGTTTGCGGAGTGCGAATTCTTTCTCCGGACTGCGCTTGAGCACCAGCAACATTCGCTCCATGGGCAAAGTTGCTGGGGCCGTGCCCATGTCGAACTCAGGCTGCGCCAGCGGATAGGTATTTCCGCTCAGCGTGGTGCGCTGCGACTCATCGACCGGTTGTGTGATCAACGGGCGCGGCGCGGGGACCGGGTTGTCGGCCGCTCTCTGCCCTAGAGCAAACGGGCCGAGCAGGGTTATGCAAAAAATGCACGCAACAACGCCGCAAAACGTAAGAGCCATGGTGACCTTTTCATGGTTGGCTAGACTCTTTCGCGTCTCTTGGAGATCGCTTGACTGTGGCAGCATAAGTACTCCCGGTAGAGTCAGGCAAATCTAGGCCGCATTCAGCGCGGGTGAACGACAATCGCTGAAGGGAAGAAATCCAGGTCAGAAAGTTTCAGGCAAAGCCTGGGTTCAGATTCTCTCTTGCCGAATTAGGAGAACCATAAGAGGGTTACTCGCGCGTGTCAAGAACAAAAGCATGTAATCAAACTCATATGTGACAGAAATCACATTGACAACGGCACTTACGGGGCTATCTGGTGTGCTTATGCGTGTAAGTTATGCCGGTGGCTGTCAATGCCGTGGCCCGTTTCTGGATAATAGTTTGCCTTTTGCCGACTATTTGGCCACACCACCACCGGCCTCAACTCTAACTCGCCTGGGGGTAAAGGAAGCAAGACGCTACATAGGCGAATCAGAATTCTATGCGCGCTATCTAAGATGCCTATGAAATGCGCAGAACAATGAAGTGCTCGGCGAAGCGCGGGTCGGCCCACACTGTTTCCCCAGCTTTGCGTGCAGAGGAATCTTCTTGCCGGGGCTATTATGCCAGCCTTCACAACATCTTCGTGGTTACGTTCAGTCGCCGTCCGTTGTACTAATGCCACGTGTATGTGCGATGACGCGGGCTACCCGCTGGCGCCACGGCGCCGCTTGGAACTCTGCCAGATACGAGTAGCCAACCGGCACCACCAGCAAGGTCAGGAGCAGGCAAAGAGTCTGGCCGCCAATGATGGTCACAGCAATCGACGCGCGCTGTTCTGAACCCGCCCCGATTCCAATCGCAACCGGAATCAGCCCCGCGATAATGGAAAGGGTCGTCATCAGGATGGGGCGCAAGCGCACCCGATTCGCTTCCAGAATGGCCTCGCTTACCGGCATGCCAGAAGCTACCAAGCGGTTGGTGTAGTCGACCTGCAGGATTCCATTCTTCTTCACGATTCCAAGCAGCAGAAACATCCCCAGCGCGCTCCACAGGCTCAAGGCTCGTCCGGTGATCCAAAGTGAGAACAGCGCGAACGGAACGCTGAGCGGCAGTGTGAGCATAATAATGAACGGATACGAAAAGCTCTCAAACTGAGCCGCCAATACCATGTACATAAAGACCGAAGCGAGCAGCATTGCCAGCAGCAGGTTCCAGGTTGTTTCTTCGAGAACCTTTACCTGACCTGAGAACAGATACGAATAGCCAGCGGGCAGTCCCACTTCCTTGATCGAATTGATCGTGTGCGCAGCCGCCAGATCAAGTGGGTAACCGGAGGCGATATTGGCATACACGCTGACCTCGAACTCGCGGTTATAGCGCCAGAGGGTGGCCGGTCCAAAGCCGCGAGCGATGGTGGCCACGCTCTCCAGGCGCACCTGTCCCAGTTTGCTTGAGGGCACCATCATGCGGTTCAGCACGTCGGGATTGTCACGCTGTTCTGGAAGCAACTGCATCGTTACCGGATACTGTTCCGAACCTTCCTTGAAGCGTGTGATCTCGTCTTCGCCGGAATAGAACAACCGCACGGCATCGCTGATGTCGGTCATACGTACGCCGATATCGGCCGCCCGCTGCCGGTCCACCTTGACTTGCAATTCTGGCGTGTTGAGGTTCAGGCTGGGATTGATATCGACAAGATCGGGATACTGATGCATCCGGTCCGCGACCTTCTTGCTGATTTCCGCGAGTTGATTCAGATCGGGTCCGCGAATCACTGCGGAGATCGGAAAATAGATTTCGCCGCCCAGCACCGAAGGCAAGCGCACGTTGTAGGTGGCATTGTGATACTCCGCTAAAATGGCGCGCACCTTGGTCGCCATCTGCTGATGCGTGAACTTGCGCTGCCCGCGCGGCACCAGTCCGATAAACAAATGCGCATGGTTGGTCGGTCCGTGCGTATACGTCTGTACAAAGGCTACTTCCGGCATAGCCGAGACACGCTGCGCCATATCCGTAGCGGTTTGCGCTGTCTTTGCCAGGCTGGTGCCCTCCGGGAGCGTAAAAGAACTCTGCAGCTCCGATTGATCGTCGGTGGGAATCCAATCGCGTCCGACCATGTGGTACAGCCCGAAGGTCGAGAGAAAGGTGACAACGCAAATCGCCACGATCGTGCCGCGGTGTGCCAGCGACCACTGCAGCATCTGCAGGTACCAGGTTTCCACGCGATGGAGAAAACCGTGGGTATGCGCTTCCTTCTCGCGCCCGTCCAGTTTCAGCAGCCGCGAACTCATCATCGGCGTCAGCGTGAATGCCACCAGCAGAGACACCAGTATGGCCATCGCCATCGTCCACCCAAACGAGTTCACATATTTCCGGGCATAGCCGGTCATGAACGCGATCGGCAGAAAAATGATGATCAGGGAAAGTGTGGTCGCCATTACCGCCAAACCGATTTCTCGCGTCGCTTCGATGGCCGCGTCGATGCGGTTGCGGACCTTTTCCTCCATGAAACGGAAGATGTTTTCGAGCACGATGATTGCATCGTCGATCACGATCCCCACCGCCAGGGTGAGCGCCAGCAACGTGATGTTATTGAGCGAGAAATCCATCCCCTTCATCAAGGTGAAGGTGGAAATAATCGAAGCGGGGATCGCCACTGCCGCAATCAGCACGGCTCGCCAGTTGCGGATGAAGATCCAAACCACCGCGCTGGCCAGAATGCTGCCCAGAATCAGATGCTCGATCAACGAGTGCACCGACGCCTTGATGAAATCGGAGATGTCGTGCACGACCAGCAGATGCACGCCTGCCGGCAATTGGGAATTCAGTTCGCCGATCAGGGCACGGACGTTATCGGCAACCTTAACCGTATTAGCGCCCGACTGGCGCAAGACCTGGATGGCAACCACATCTTTTCCGGGGCCGCCCTGGCGGAACAAAGCCGACCAGGTGCGAAGTTCGGCCGCGCCGTCTTCCACCTGGGCTACATCCCGCATGCGGATGGGCACTCCTCCGCGGGTACCGAGCATCACTTCGCCAAACTGATCGGCGGAGGAAACTCGTCCCAAAGTCCGCAGTCCGAGTTCCTGCGGGCCGTTGATCATGCGGCCGCCGGGCGCCTCGATGTTCTCGCGCTGCAAAGCATCACGCACATCGAGCACGGTGAAATTGTGGGAAGCCAGCTTCTGCGCGTCGAGCAGCACGCGAATCTGCCGCGCCTGCCCGCCATTCAGTTCGACGCTTCCCACCCCATCCACGCGCTGAATGGCCCGCTGCACTTGCTTGTCTGCAATCTCGGTGAGTTCCCGCAGGCTCATCGGACCGCTCACCAGAATTGTCATGATCGGATCCGACTGCGGGTCTTCTTTGGTGATGACCGGAGGCAGCGTTTCCCGCGGAAGCCGATTGATAGCCGCTGCCACCTTTTCGCGCACATCCTGCGCCGCGCCCTCGATCTCGCGCTCCAGAACGAAGGTGCAAGTAATGTCCGCCTTGCCTTCGCTGGCGTACACGCTGATCTCATCAATGCCACTCACCGAGGAGATCGCGTCTTCGAGCGGCAGCAC
>JBAVAA010000282.1:0-4081 GCA_049585515.1 Terriglobales bacterium
GGCGAGGTGTCTGGGGACTACCAGTCGGTGGTCGGTTATGCGGGAATTGTTGTGGAGTGAAGAATAAGAAATCAGCATTTTGCACTCAACATTTTAGTCCACCCTTCCAGGGGTGGAATTTGCTAATTGCCGGCTGCTAAATGCTAAGTGCTGTGGCCCCAACCTCCGCGCGCCAGACTGCATAATCATGGATTCCGATGAGCTATCAGGTCCTGGCGCGCAAATACCGGCCGCAAAGATTCTCCGATGTCATTGGCCAGGAGCACGTCACCCGTACCCTGCAGAACGCAATCTCCCAGGAGCGCATTGCGCACGGGTATATCTTTAGCGGCCACCGCGGCATTGGCAAGACTACGGTCGCTCGCATCCTTGCCATGGCACTGAATTGCAGATCGACCAATGAAACGACGGGAAAACCCGTGGCCGAGCCCTGCGGCGTATGCGACTCGTGCGTTGAAATTCGCGCCGGCAACGCGGTCGACGTAATCGAAATTGACGCGGCCACCAACCGCGGCATCGACGAGATCCGCGAGCTGCGTGAGGGCGCCCGCTACCGGCCGGCGCGCGACCGCTTCAAAATTTATATTCTCGACGAGGCGCACCAGATCACCGACGCGGCCTTCAACGCCCTGCTCAAAACGCTGGAGGAGCCGCCGGGCCACGTCATCTTCATGATGGCTACCACTCAACCCGAGGATATTCCCCAGACCATTCGCTCGCGCTGCCAGCACTTCAGTTTTCGAGCGGTAAAGTTCGAAGACATCATGGGTCAGCTTCGCGACATCGTCACCAAAGAGAAGATTCCCGCCGACGATGACGCGCTGGCGCTGCTGGCCGAAGCCGGCGACGGGTCGCTGCGAGACGCGCTGTCGATTCTGGACCAGGCCATCGCTTCCTCCTCCGATCATCTGACCCTCGATTCGGTTCGCAGCCTGATCGGTTCTGCTCCGGCTGCGGCGCTCGAAACGGTCATGCAGGCAGTCGCCGAGAGCTCCAGCGACAAAATTCTTGTGCTCGTCGACGAACTGATCGGCGAAGGCCACAGTCCTACGCATTTTGCGCGGCAACTGCTGCGGTTTCTACGCAACGCCACAGTGGCCAAGATTGCCGGAAAAGATTCTCCGATGCTGCAGATCTCTTCCGATGAGCGAGCCCGCGTCAGCCGCATCGCCGATCTTTTCAGCGAAGAAGATCTGGCGCGCCATCTGCAGATCATGCTTCGGACGCATGGAGAGCTTGGATACCGGCAGGAGCAGCGCTTCCATCTGGAATTGGGATTGCTGAAAATGGCGCATGCCCAGCGTTTGCTGCCGATCGAGCAGCTGCTCAGCGAGGCTGCGCCCGCGCCAACCCGCGCCCCATCCCGCCCGGTTCTTGCTTCAACCGCCGAAGCCCGGCGTATGGAGACTGCCTCCCCTCGGTCGAACTCTGTGTCGCCCTTCGCGGCCGACTCGGCGCGAAAAGGAAATCCCAAGGCGGAGACGTCTGGCGATATTGCGGCGTTCGCGGGCGGGGGCGCCCGCGCCTCACAACAAACGGGAGGAACGAACGCGAATCTCGTCATCATGGGATCGGCTGCCCCTGCCGTGGAAGAGTTAACGCTTGAACCCGAAGCGCTGCCAGCCGCGCGTGTCGAAGCGAGGGCCGAGGCAAGTACCGAATCCCTGCGCGACGCCGTTCTCAACGCGCTGGGCGATCAGCAGATGCTGGTTTCGATTCTGGAGAGCGCGGAGTGGAACCTGAACGGAAATGTTTTGACGGCAAAAGTGGTGGCATCCACCACGATGATCGAAATGTCATTCTCTACCGAAGCGCGGCGGGTCGCTGGCGCCGCCGCCAGCGGTATGGCAGGCAGGCCGATCCGGATGCAGGTCGAGGCTGGCGGAACGCAGCAGGCGTCGCCGACGCCACGACGGGCGGCGACATCGAACGGAAGCGCCCGCAGCCGAGCGGAGCAAGACCCGGTCGTGCAGCATCTGCGGGAAAAATTTGGAGCGGAAATTCGCACCGTGATTGACTATCGGGAGAAAGGGTGAGCCAATTTGGTAATTTGTAATTGCTAATTGAAGTTCGCTCTGCATTGTCTGGTTTTCAAATTTCAAATTTCAAATTTTCAAATCACAAATCATCAATTACAAATTCTATGTCTGGATTCAATTTGCAGGAACTCATGTCGCAGGCCAAGCAGCAGTACGAGGTGCTGCAGAAAAAAATGGAGCAAACGGTCGTCGAGGCCTCGGCCGGCGGCGGCACGGTCACCGTCAAAATGGATGGCCGCAAGCAGGTGCTTGCCATCAAGATCGATCCCGAGGCGGTTAAGGCGGGCGATATCGAGATGCTGCAGGATCTGGTGACGGCCGCCGTGAACGAAGCCGGACGCAAAGTAGATCAGGCCATGCAATCGAGCGTGGGCGGAATGCTCGGCGGACTGGGAGGACTCATCGGGTGATCGGATCATCGGGCGATCGGGCGATCGAAATTCAAAGGCTAGAGCCTTTGCTCTTCAGATCGCCCGATCACCCGATGACCGGATGACCCGATTGGTTCCCTATGTCGAAATTTGCCGAGCCGATGACCCGGCTCATCGATGAACTCAAAAAGTTGCCGGGAATCGGCAGCAAGAGCGCCCAGCGACTCGCCTTTCATATTCTGCGCTCGAGCGCGGACGATGCCGAAGCCCTGGCGTCCGCAGTACGCGACGTCAAGGATAAATTGCGCCTGTGCTCAACCTGCAACAACATCACCGACGTCGATCCCTGCGTTTACTGCAGCAGTCCGACGCGAAATCAAAAACTGGTTTGTGTGGTTGAGGAGCCGACCAATATTGCCGCGGTGGAGAAGACGCGGCATTTTAACGGGGTGTATCACGTGCTCCACGGGTCGATTTCGCCGTTGCACGGTGTAGGCCCCGAACAGTTGCGGATCGCAAATTTGATGACCCGCGTGGGCCATGGCGAAATCGAAGAAGTCATCCTGGCAACTAATCCCACGGTTGAAGGAGAAGCCACCGCCACCTATCTGGCCCAGCAACTGAAACGCGAGGGATTGCGCATAACAAGGATTGCCATGGGCATTCCGGTGGGCAGCGACATCGAATACACCGATGAAGTCACCATGCTCAAAGCCATGGAGGGCCGCCGGGAAATGTAGAGTTCATTTGTCCCGGCGGGCCAGGTTTTACACGTCTCAGTGCAGACCGGCCTGGCTCAGCTTCACTGCGCATCCGGTGCTCGTTGTACCATCTCCACAGGTGAGCGTATTCGAGATTGGCGAGAAGTAGATATTTGACGCTTGAGGATACGTCATAGTGTTCGCGTCATTATCTACAATCATTCCGCTGGTTCCATTCATGTTCTGTATCTCCCCGCTGACTCCCTGTCCATAAAAGTTGTGAGCGCCACCAACCATCGCGGCGGCCAAGGTAAAAGCGAGCACGCACGATCCGCCGGTACAGGCGACCGCATGATTGTCGATACTTAGATAAAGCCAATCGTGAACTGGAGCGTTGTTAGGGTTATAAAACTCCGTCATCGGAGAGCAGTTTCCCAAGGTGCCGGTGGTGCTGAGCTTCACCGGATTCCCGTTTTTACTCCCCAGCGCGATTGTGCCGCCGGTGTTCGTGAAGCTGACTCGATATAAGCCAGTTTCAATCCCGTCGGTTGCCGGTGCGCAGAAATAATAGTAGCCGCTTCCCGGAGTGGAATAATAGGTGTTGTCGAAAGCTCCGGTGTGGTTAGCTGTGCTGTTCGTTTTGCTTGAGATGAGTGCCGAATGGAATACGTTCAACGCTGTATTAGTTTGTTCCACCCAGGCGTGGGTGCCGTCCACATTGGAAAACTGCGCGAGCACCAGCTTGTGCGAACTATCTACGACCAGCGGGTCGGTAAATCCTTGTTTATTTGACATGACCATGCAGGTCGGGCCGGGACTGGCTGCGGCACAATCGGCTTGTGAACCGGCGGCCGCCGTGACGCCGCTCGCGACCGACGGCTTACCCAAACACGGGTAAGGCGCTTGCGAATTGGCACAGGATCCGACCCCAATTAACGGCGGATCCAAAACGTAGTACAAGCTACCATTC
>JBAVAA010000283.1:0-11338 GCA_049585515.1 Terriglobales bacterium
CCTTCCGGCCGGTCGCCATCTCATAGAGAATCGTCCCGAGAGTAAATAGGTTCGAACGCAGATCGATAGCTTCTCCCCGAATCAGTTCAGGAGAGCAGTAAGGCATGAGCCGTCCGAGGCCGTTCCCCGCTTCAGCCTCAATCAGGCCCATGTTGGAGATGCCGTAGCCAAGGATTTTGACCATCCCGTCCCACTGCACCATGATCTTTGCGGGCTCCAGCGAATAGTGGGTCGCGCCCAATGAGGCAGCATGCTCGAGGCCAGCGCCAACCTGGCGGGTAATGTCGATTAAGTCCCAGATGGAAAAGCCTTCGTTGCGCGTGAGCATTGTGGCAATGCTGTTGCCCTGGATGTACTCCATGGCCGCGCAGAATTGGCCGTCGATTTCACCGGCGCCATACAACGCCACAACGTTCTGGCTCGCGAGATTGCGCGCTCTCTCGCCTTCAGCGATCAGCGTGTCGACAAAGGCGTCCGCACGAGACCCGAGTGGCTTCAGACTCTGCGTCTTGAGCGCAACAGTCTGGTCGGCCTTCATGTCCATCGCCTTATAAATCAGGGCGGTGTCTGACTTGGAAAGTTCACTCTGGATGTCGAACCGCCCAAACATCAGCGCCATTATGGTCGTCCTCGCGGTGATAAGCCGCAGCCCTACACCCTACTGTGGAGTTGGTCCAAAAGGGGGGAGAATCGAATCTAGAATATCGCCTTCATCTGCCCTAAGGGGAGTTACGAAAGTTATGGGAAAAACCAGGGCGGAAGGGTGCGCAGTCTTAGTAAGGCTCGGTTTCAGTTTGTAATAAGACGTGGCTTCGCAGTTCGAGCGAAGATTCGGGGCATCACCCTCGATTTTGAGCGGCGCAGCGATCAGGCCATTCTTCGCGAAGGCATGGCGCTGGTGTGCGCTTCGGTATCGCTGATCCACTCCCACACGCGCCGGCCGCGATCATTGCTCAGGCTGCGGGCTTCGCCATACTCCACCAGGCGATTCAAGACGGTCGTCACCGAAGCCAACGGGTCCTTGTGCCGCGCCAGGATTGCCGGTGCATACCGTTCCAGTTCCGCACAAACTTCGCGGGCTCCGAGTGGACGCCGCACTTCCATGAGCACCCTTCGGCACGCCTTGGTAAAGCCAGGCTGACGGCCATTGGGCTTGCGGTCGATCAACTCCAGCAAATCGTCGCCCAGCACCTGATCGCCGAAAATATTCGCCAATCCAGCAATGGTCTGCTTCACCGTCCCAATTCGCTTCATGATCTCGGCCCGCTGCCCCATGAGGTGGAGGAGTTCCTCATGCGCAGCCTTGACCACTTGCTGCGCCGAAATACTGTTGGCTTGGGCATTGATCGCCGGCAGATTCATCGCTGGCAGATCGATTGCCTGCAAGCCCGCGCCGCTATTCTTCGCAACTTCCATAACCCCTCCAGAAACAAGACACCGTCGAATCTTGTTCTCCAATACGGAAAACAAGGCTTCAAAGTTCCATTTCCAATTGGACTCGTTAGCCGGAGAAAGGTTATCGAAGAATAACGCTAGTGTGGCGCGGACACTCCTGTCTGCGTGCGGACCAGGCAGTTTCAAATGCCGAAAATGCTAGAAAATCGGACCCAGCACGAACTGGATCTCGCGTAATCATCTACCCCATTTCGTTCGTGTGCTCCGGCCGGATTTTATACATCACGCGAACTTCGCCCGGCTTGGCATAAGGATACTTATCAACTCCCAAATATTTCTTCGCCATCTTGTCGATGTGCTGGGCGGCGCCCTCTTCGGTGATCTCAACCACCGTCCCGCGGATCTCCAGATAGCGGTAGGGATTTTCTGGATCGATAATGGCCAGCGCCACCCGGGGATCGCGGCGCACGTTGCGATCCTTCTGGCGTCCGCGAGCTGAGTTGAAGATGACGTGTTGGCCGTCGAAGTCGCACCAGACCGGAGTGACCTGTGGCCGTCCGTCGGGCATCAGGGTGCCAAGGCTGGCAAAAGCACGCTTATGGAAAAGGTCGACGTATTTTTCGGGGATCGCGTTGGACATTCGCTCGTTATCTCCTGGATTGATTGATTGCCGCCCCAGATTATAGACGCCGAAGGTAAATGAGCGAGCAATGTATTTTCTTTTCCATCGCCTGTTCTCCGCAAGGAAGTCTAGGCCGACCGCAGTTCCTCCGCGATCCGTGGCAGCACCGCCCGCAGCAGCGCGATAAACTGCCCCATTACACGCCGTCCGACTTCCAGCACTTCTTTGTGGTCCAACGGCTGATCAAGAATTCCCGCCGCCATATTCGTCACGCAAGAGATGGCCAGAACATTCATTCCCATGTGCCGCGCAACGATGGCCTCGGGGACAGTAGACATTCCCACCAGATCGGCGCCAATCGTCCGGAGGTATCGAATCTCCGCCGGAGTCTCGTAGCTGGGGCCGGCTAATGCCGCGTACACGCCTTCTCGCGGAGGGATAGAAAACTTCTTAGCCTCTTCCAGCGCGATCTCGCGATAGCGTTTGGCATAGGTATAACTCATGTCAGGAAACCGCGGCCCAAAGCGCTCGTCATTCGCGCCCGTCAGCGGATTCTGCCCCTGAAGATTAATGTGATCCCGCAGAATGACCAGCGCGCCTTGCCCGTACTCGACGTTAATGCCACCCGCGGCGTTCGTGAGGATCAACGCGCGTATCCCCATTCGGCCGAGCACGCGCGTCGGAAAAGCAACCTCGGCGGCGGTATAGCCTTCGTAAAGATGAACCCGTCCCTGCATCACGGCAACCGGAACATCACCGGACTTGCCGACCACCAGTTGCCCAGCATGTCCAACTGCCGTTGAACGCGGGAACGTCGGGATGTGCGCATACGGAATGCGGACGGCATCGGCCAGGTCGTCGGCGAAAGATCCGAGGCCGGAACCAAGGACGAGGCCGATCTGCGGCCGCACGGCACTCTGCGAAAGCACGAATGCTGCCGCCGATTCCGCGCGATTGAAGAGATCCGTAGTCATAAACGATGGGTCATCAACAACCGGTCGCAAACAACCGATCATAAACAATCTCTTGGAATTGTAGAGAAAGCCGTCCGAGGCCGTAAGTATCCGCCTAAGAACCGTAGACAATTCGAGAGAAAGCCAGGAGTTGCGCGGCTAGAACGTCGATTTGCACAGTCACAAACGATCGTGATGAACAGATCAACGCCGCGCAGAAGGCCAGAAAAAACGACTGGATGCTGGCGATTTCGGCGCCCAGTGCCGACGATTGCACAATTTCTGTTTCACCCGCCTGTGAATGAGCTGCACTCGATTGATGAATAAGAAGTTAGAAACGCGTTAATTTCATTGACGAAAAAAACAGATGTGTTAAAACCATAATCGTTCTTTGACACGTTCTGAAGTTTTTCCGGTTGGTGCAGCGTCCGGGGCTCAAGCGTAGTCACTCAGACAGCCGCGAGGTAAGTCTGGGAGGGCGAGCAAGGGTCTATAGCTAAGCGCTGGTCGAGAAGAACAGGAGCCTCTGTTAAAGGCAGGATAGAGTCCCGAGGCGTTAAACTGATTTATCCGGTTGGCGGTGAGCCCGGAGCCCAAGCAGGATCGGCTTACAATGAAACCCGCAAGGGAGTTGTAAGAATAAGGTCAGCAAGGGTCTAAACGCGAGCTACTGGCCGAGACGAATGAGTTCAACATCACCTCGGGACTCTCTATTTTTGCGTCTGTAATTGCGTAGGGACAGCCGCCCCGGCTGTCCAGCCGAGCAAATCGGCAACTGGTGTGTGGCCGACGCCCTCGCCCCCAAGTGGGATTCTGCGTTCTCCCTCAGGCCTCAGAGTAAGAAATCCCGCAATCTTCCGATCAACCGCCCTGCCTCGGAAAGTCGAGTTTGCAAATATACATACCATTCCATGCCATTCTATGCTATGCTGCTCTACGTTCGACACTCAAATTCCAAGGACGTCGATCATGAAACATGCCGACAGAATCCGCCTTTTCGGGAAAGAGAAATATGTTCTACCGGCGCGTCAACGGAAAGCGGAGCGCTTCTCGATCAGAGTGGGCGATGTTGTTCGTGAGCTGAAATTGAACGGTCGCGCCCCTGCGGTCTGCAGCGCCCTAAAGACCGGCGAGTTTCTCGAAAGCAACGATTTGAGGCTGGTAGACAAAAGTGGCCCCAAGTCCGGACAGAGTACGACGGTCGTTTACACCTACGAATTTATCGGAAGCAAGCAGCCCACTCCGCAGACGGAAGATTCCTGGAGCCGTTTGCGCGGCGCGTTGAAAGACGTCTTCAGAGAACTCGGCGGGGGAGAGGCCTATCTTCGCGCCGAGCGCAGCAACTTCTATCCCACGAAGAGGGATGAGTGAGCCGCGTCTATTGGGACTCGATGCTCTTCATCTACTGGCTGGAAGATCACCCCGAGTACGCGCGAAGAGTGGAGGCGATTCACTCCCGAATGGAGCAGCGCAACGACAAACTGATCACAAGCGCATTCACCTTCGGAGAAGTGTTTGCCGGAGCCTGTCGCAAAGGCAGTCCGCACCTTGCGGACGAGATGCGTAGCTTATTGCGGAACGCGGTGGAAGAAGTAATACCATTTACGTTCGAAACTGCCGACCATTATGCGCGTATCCGAGGAACCTCCAGCGTAACACCGGCAGATGCGATCCATCTGGCGTGCGCTGCCCAGGCTGGAACCGACCTCTTCATGACCAACGACAAGAGGCTGGTCGGAGAAATCGTACCCGGAATTCAGTTCATTGCCTCCCTGGACATTCAATTGTTGTGAACTGTCGGCCGGGAGTGGGCAACGAGCAAAGTGGGCACAGGCAGTTTCGCAGAGGAAGCCCCGCCCGAATTCCGATTTACAATGCCGCTATGCGCGTCACGTTACTCGGTGCAACCGGCCTGCTAGGCCAGGAACTGGTCCATGAGTTTAGCGCTAATGAGTTCAGCGGCGACGCCTTCACCCGCGAGCAGTTGACCGCTCTATCCTCGAAAGACGCCGACCTGCGTGACCGTGCCCACGTTCGCGAAGTGATTCTCGATTCCCGCCCCGACTGGATTCTCCTGGCCGCCGCCTATACCGACGTGGATGGCTGCGAGTCCAACCCCGACCGGGCCTTCGGGGTCAATTGCGATGGCGCCGTTAACGTAGCCGAAGCCGCCCGCGAAGCCGGATCGCGCCTGCTCTTCCTGAGCACCGACTACGTTTTCGATGGCGCCAAACGATCGCCTTATGAAACTACTGACGCCCGAAATCCCACCAGCGTTTATGGCCAGAGCAAAGCCCGCGCCGAGGAGCGCCTCCTCGAGATCCTGCCTGAGGCCTGCATTGTCCGGACTTCATGGTTGTTCGGCCACGGAGGCAAGTGTTTTCCCGCAACCATTCTGAAGCTGGCCTTAACCCGTCCCGAGATTTCCGTGGTGAACGATCAGCGCGGCAGCCCGACGTTCGCGCGCGATCTCGCCGCTGTTCTGGCGCAGTTGTGCCGCGCCTCGGCTCGCGGAATCGTGCACGTCACCAATTCCGGCAACTGCACATGGTACGAGTTTGCCACCGAGATCGTGCGTGCATCCGGACTGCCTGCTAATGTCAACCCCGTGACCACAGCCGAATTCCCGCGTCCGGCGCCGCGTCCAGCGTACTCCGTCCTGTCGCCTGAAAGCCTGCACGCGTACAGCCTCCGCATGCCGGACTGGCAGGATGCACTGCGGCGCTACCTTGCGAGCGATCCTGAGGCTGCGTCCGGGGTCCGATAGGCAGTTACGCCACAAAAATCGCAGAAAGAGCGATTCACAAACCGCCCGGTCCGACGGGCGTTGACTGGAAGGCGACTTCCTTCCAGTCGCCCCCCTGCTTCACATACACGAAAGTGGCTCGATAATCGCCGCTGACCGGTTTGCCATTACTGATCAGTTTGACGGAGGCCATGGAATTCACGACCACTGTGTTCCCGTACGTGTTTACCTTCACGTCGTGCTCGTCAATGGATTCGTACTTGATGGCGCCCGACTTGAGATCCTGAATCGACTCCGCCTTCGTCCGTTCCCGTCCATCGCCGCCGATTCCGAGGTAGTTGGGGGCGAGGTGTTCTTCAAGAAAGCTGGCATCACCCCTTAATGCCGCTCGCCGGGCTTGGTCATGGAGAGTCCTTATCTGTTGTTCGGCACTTTCCGGCATGCTCTGCTCCACAAGAGTGTAGCCGTGCCCCGAAGTTTGCCCGACTTCTTTGGTGCTGGCAGGCGGGTTCTCGCCCTGGCCCCAAGCCGGCAGCGAAGCCACACTTAAAACCAAAATCCCTACGAAGATGGAAACTGCAAAAGCTCCTAAGTTTTTCATAGATATCCTCCTAACCTAGACCGCCAACTTCATGGATGAACTCACTCTAACCTCGCAACGGCGCCGGTTGCCGGGTTCAAGAGGTACTATTTCTCGATAATATATCTATCGTGTTACGATATTATTGTCAAACTCTTTAATACGTCAGCCGACGCGTCTTAGCGCTGCATTGCACGTCGTAGTGCCGCGATAAGAGCGGGGCCGTGAAGCCGGAGTTCTGTGCGATGATGCAGGGAAAGTTCTTGCAACACCTTCTCGCCCTTCGGAGTCAAGGAAAGCCATACTTCGCGGCGGTCTTCGCCTATGCGATGCCGCCGGACATAACCGCCGGCTGAGAGCCGGTTCACCAGTTCAACTGCGCTGTGATGTCGAATCTGCAAGCGCTCGGCCAGTTCTCCGATCCGCGGGCGCACTCGTCCAGGCAATCCTTTCAAAGCAAGCATGAGCTGATGCTGGCGCGGCTCAAGACCGGCCGCGCGCGCAGCCTGCTCACTGAAATGAAGAAAACGGCGGATCTGATAACGCAATTCCGCCAGCGACTCGTAGTCCGCGAGGGAAAGAGTCCTTTCCATGCCACAGAGTATATCGTTTCACGCCGTTACCGGTTTGTGTTCTGCTGCCGCATATCAGTGCAACGATTAATAGTATCGCTATACGATACAATTTAAGATGGACTACTAAAGCACGTGCGAGCAGACGAAGAGGCGCAAGGCAAGAGTGAGCAAAAGAAGCGAGACTGGATCACCGAACACTGCCGCGGCGGCTAACCGGCAATACCGCAATCGCAACGATGAGCTCCGAGACTTCACGACCACCTGGCGCGTGCTGCCAATCTCCTTACTGGCCACCGCGATTGGCGTGATCTGCTCCTTTGTCGCGCTCGCGTTACTCCGTCTGATCGGCCTGTTCACCAGCCTGTTCTACTTCGGCCGCTGGAGCACGGCGATGGTTTCTCCAGTGGGCAACCATCTCGGTGTCTATAGCGTTTTTGTCCCCATTGCCGGCGCGCTAATCATTGGTGTGATGGCAAGGTACGGTTCGGAGCGGATCCGCGGCCACGGCATACCCGAGGCGATCGAGTCCATCCTGCTCTACGGCAGCCGGATTGAACCGAAAGTTGCGATTCTAAAACCGCTTTCCTCGGCCATCTCGATCGGCTCCGGCGGCCCGTTCGGCGCCGAAGGTCCGATCATCATGACCGGCGGCGCGGTGGGTTCGATGATCGCCCAGTTGTTTCACCTCACAAGCGCCGAGCGTAAAACGCTGCTCGTGGCCGGCGCTGCGGGGGGCATGTCCGCAACCTTTGCGTCGCCGGTGGCTGCGGTGCTGCTGGCCGTCGAGTTGCTCCTGTTCGAATGGAAACCACGAAGCCTGATTCCCGTGGCCTTGGCCAGCGCGATGGCTGCGGTAGTGCGAAGGTACATTTTGGGATTTGGGCCATTGTTTCCCGTGCCGGCTCATCCTTTATTCATTGGTCCAAAGGGCCTCTTAGGATGTGCTCTGGTTGGTCTTCTGGCTGGGGCTCTATCGGCGCTGCTGACGCTATCGGTGTACGCGGCCGAAGATGCTTTTCAGCATTTGAAAATCCACTGGATGTGGTGGCCCGCGATTGGCGGCGTAGCGATTGGATTGGGCGGCTTGGTTTTCCCGCAAGCCCTCGGCGTCGGTTACGACACGATCGGCGCATTGTTGCTGGGTACCGTCACCACAAAAGTGATTCTTGGGGTCCTGCTCGTCAAATGGTTCATCTGGGCAGTGTCGCTCGGTTCGGGCACGTCGGGAGGCGTTCTAGCCCCGTTACTGATGATGGGCGGCGCGCTGGGAGGCCTCGAAGCCATGTTTCTTCCCTACGAAGGCGCCGGTTTCTGGCAACTGATCAGCATGGGCGCCATTCTTGGCGGCACCATGCGAACTCCGTTTACGAGCATTGTTTTTGCCTTTGAGTTGACCCACGATTCCAACGTGTTCTTGCCCTTGTTGGTAGGCAGTGTCGTGGCTTATGGTTTTACCGTACTCGCGCTGCCGCGTTCCATATTGACCGAAAAGGTTGCCCGGCGCGGCTTTCACCTGAGCCGCGAATATGCCGTCGATCCACTGGAAATACTCTTTGTGGGCGAAGTCATGCGGACTCAGGTTGTGGTCTTGCCCGCCGACAGCAAACTGGGCGACGTCTGGCCGTCCTTGCGGGCCGATCGCCGCCAGGAGCAGCGGTTGCTCCCGGTCGTCAACGAAGAAGGCCAACTAGCCGGGGTGGTGACGCGAGGCGATATGAGCCAGGCGATGGAGCAGAATGGGGATGCAGCGCTCGAATGGCCGATCGGCAATCTGGTACGGGCCGATGTGGTTGTGGCGTATCCGGACGAACCCCTGCGGCTGGTCGTTTATCGCATGGCGGAAAAAAGCTGCACGCGAATGCCGGTGCTGGAGCGTTCCACAAGAAAATTCCTGGGCCTGATCTCGCTGAATGATTTGCTGAAAGCGCGCTCGCGTCACTTGGAAGAAGAGAGCCGTCGCGAGCGAAGTCTGAAATTCCGGTGGTTTCCTTCAGCGAAACACGGAACGCATTCCTCTGAAGTGCTCTAACGAAGTACTGTGATGAAGTGCTGTGACAAAGTGCTGTGATGAACTGATGGGACAGCGCGTTCCCCGTCCCATCCAGGGCAGCCCGCGGCAATACTTCACTCAAGAAATCGTCCCGCGAGGTTGCGAAAATCCCTGAGCGGCGTAGAATGATCCGTTTTCCAAGTCGAGAAAGAAAAACCAATCCTATCCGTGCAACTGAGGAGGTCAACTATGAAAAAAATCGCCGGGGCGATGCTCGCCCTGTTGTTCTTACTGCCTGCAGGAATATCCGTGATCGCTGCCGCCCAAGACAAACCTATGATGGACCACATGCCGCCCAAGGTGCTTGTGGCGGGGCGGGAATACACCAAGCCGGGGAAGTCCGGCACTCTACATGAAAAGACTGAAAGCGCGTTTGTACAGGCCATGATGCACGCGAAATGGCCAACCCATTACCTGGCCATGGAATCTCTTTCAGGCAAATCACGGGCGCTCTTCTTTACCGGCTACGACTCTCTTGAGGCTTGGGAAAAAGACACGCTGGCCACGCAAAAGAATGCCGCGCTGTCCTCGGCCCTGGATCGCGCCTGGGCGGCCGACGGCGATCTATTGTCCGAGACCGACGGCGCCGTCCTCGCCTACAGCGAAGAATGCAGCCTGCACCCCGAGGTGGATATAGCGCATACGCGTTACTTCGAAATCTCGGGCTGGCAAGTGAAACCGGGACACGACAAAGATTGGGACGAAATCGTGAAACTGGTAAAAGCCGCCTATGAAAAGGTCCCAGGCTCCCACTGGTCCTGCTATTCCGCGGTTTACGGATTCCCCAACACCACCTACATCGTCTTCGTTCCCATGAAGTCGCTGGCGGAGGAGGACAAAAGTCTCATGGACAACAAGGCATTCGAGGCGGCCATGGGCGAAGAAGGTATGAAGAAACTCGCTGCGCTGTCGGCCGCGGCTCTTGAGTCCAGCGGGTCGAATCTGTTCGCCATCAATCCCAAAATGAGTTATCCGTTCGACGAGTGGGTAAAGGCGGATCCGGACTTCTGGAAAACCAAAGCTGCCGCTCCCATGGCAGCCAAGAAACCAAAGGCGGAAGAGAGCCACTAAAGATTCACTTTGCCCGAAAGCCGAGCCCGTGCTCCGATTTCCGGAACGCGGGCTTCATTTTTCTGACGGGCGTTCACTGTCCAATCGCTAGTGTCGTGATTTATTCTTAGCCTTCTTCGAGCATCAACAATTAAGGACCAACTGTGAACAATCGTTTCTTGCGGATTCTGCTCGCCACGCTCTCTGTTTTGCTTTTTCCCTTCGCGGTTTTCGCCCAGCCATTTGACGCGTCCTTGTACCAGGAACTCCACTGGCGCTTAATCGGCCCATTTCGCGGTGGGCGTACTGTAGCGATCTCTGGTATTCCCGGCCAGCCGAATGTCTTCTACATGGCGCCGAACAACGGCGGGGTTTGGAAGACAACCGACTTCGGCCGCACCTGGAATCCAATTTTCGATCAGCCTGACGACGATCAACCCTCCGGCTCAATCGGAGCCCTCGCCGTCGCGCCGTCGAATCCGAACATCATCTACGTTGGAAGTGGTGAAGGCCTGCGCCGTCCCGATCTCTCAGTAGGCGATGGCATGTATAAATCGACCGACGCGGGCCGCACCTGGCAACACCTGGGACTGCGCGACGCACAACAGATCGCCTCCATCATCGTCGATCCCAAAGACCCCAACCGCCTCTTCGTCGCCGCGCAGGGACATCCCTACGGCCCCAACCCGGAGCGTGGCATCTTTCGCTCAGTCGACGGCGGCCAGACCTTTCAGAAGGTTCTCTATAAAGACGAGAACGCAGGCGGCATGGACCTTGTTTTCGATCCCAGGAATTCGCAGGTGATCTTCGCCAGCCTGTGGGCCTCGCGCCGTCCGCCGTGGACCGTCGGCCTCGGCTACACCGCAACCGGCAGCGGTCTGTTCAAGTCAACCGATGGCGGTGACCACTGGCGGCAACTCACCAAAGGATTGCCCGGTGAGAACGAAGGCATTAGGCGCATCGGGCCGACAATTTCCGCCAGCGATCCCGACCGTATGTATGCGTGGGTAAATGCCAAAAAAGGCGGCGGCATCTACCGCTCCGACGACGCCGGCGAAAGGTGGCAGCAGGTGAATGACGAAGAACGAATCTGGGAACGAGGCGACGATTTCGGCTGCGTCCGCGTCGATCCAAGAAACAAAGATGTCATTTACGTCGCAAACACTTCGACGTACAGGTCGACCGACGCGGGCAAAAACTTCACCGCCATCAAGGGCGCGCCGGGCGGCGACGACTACCACACCATCTGGATTAATCCCGAAAACCCCGACATCATCGCCCTCGCCGTCGACCAGGGCGCGACCATCAGTGTGAATGGCGGCCAGACCTGGAGCTCCTGGTACAACCAGCCGACAGCGCAGTTCTAT
>JBAVAA010000284.1:0-3255 GCA_049585515.1 Terriglobales bacterium
CACTCTCTGCTATCACCGGATCACAAAAGGCTTGACCACCGCGTGTTGCGAAGCGTGCCCGACCAGCGCGCGTCAGTTGGCGGACTTGAAGAACCCCAACGACCCGATTCATGAGTTCCTGAAGACCCACAGCGTTCAGGTCTTGAAGCCCAACATGGCGACCCACTCCAAGGTTTTTTACAACGGACTGGATGGGTCGGTTCGATAAGCGCAGTGCGAGAAGGAGACTGTGACGGTTATGCCAGGCGTTGAAGGCTTCATGTATCCGAACGAAATCGAGCTCCAGTGGAGCGTACTGATCGTGTTGTATCCGTTTCTGACGGGGCTGGTGGCTGGGGCATTTATTCTGGCTTCGCTGGAGCGCGTTTTCCAGGTGGAGGCGGTAAAGCCCACCTACCGGCTAGCGCTGCTGACGGCCCTGGCCTTCCTGCTGGTGGCGCCACTGCCGCTGCAACTGCACCTTGGACATCCGGAACGCTCGTACGAGATGTACCTGACGCCGCACAAAACGTCGGCAATGGCCATGTTCGGGTTTGTGTACCTGTGGTATCTGATGGCTGTCCTGTTGCTTGAGATCTGGCTCGACTACCGGCGCGATATCGTAGTGCTTTCACAATCCACCACAGGATGGAGGCGCGTGATCTACCGGATCATGACCCTCGGCTCAAACAACATCACTGAACACGCCCTTGCGATTGATGACCGAGTGGGATGGTTGGTTACCGTTGTGGGCATCCCATCGGCGTTTCTGCTGCACGGATATGTAGGGTTCATCTTCGGCTCGGTCAAAGCGAACCCGTGGTGGTCGTCACCGCTCATGCCGGTGGTGTTTATCTTCTCCGCCATGGTCTCGGGCATCGCCGCCGTGATGCTGCTTTACATGCTCTTGACGTGGGCCCGCAAAGAGACGATCGATATGCGCTGCGTGGACACGGTAGCGCGCTACCTGTTCTACACCTTCATTCTCGATTTCAGCCTGGAGATGCTCGATCTGATTCATCGTATCTACGAGTCCGATGAGTCGTTCCGCAGCTTGGATTTCATGGTTCATACCAAACTGTACGTGTCGCACATCGTGGTCCAGATATTGCTTGGCACGGTTGCTCCCATCGCGCTGCTCGGCGTGACCCAGGTGTTGAGGCTCAGCGAAATGGCCCGCAAGCGCATCTACGCCCTCTCCGGATGCCTGTCCTTGGTTGGCATTTTTGCCATGCGGTGGAACGTTGTGATCGGTGGGCAGCTGTTTTCGAAGAGTTTTCTTGGATACACGACTTACAAGATGGGTCTGATCACGCGCGAGGGACTGCTGATGGCCATTGTGCTGACCATTCTGCCATTGTTCATTTTGTGGGTGCTGGTAAAGCTTCTGCCTCCATGGCCGGAGAAGAATTCGGGCTCACTCCCGGAAGCCGCGCCCGCGCACTAGATTCAGAGAGCGAGGGTTGGCACGGCACTCGCAACCAGTTGCGCGCGCGACTTTCGACCAGTATTCATTGCCAGCTTCAAAGCGAGTGGAGATTATGGACGATCTCGACGCTTTAGAACGGCTTAGCGCTCGCATCGAGAACCTCGAACACCGCGTCTGCACGCTTGAACACCCATCCGCAACCGCCTCGTCCGTTTCCTCGGCGGCCGCAATCCTTGCGTCTCGTTCCGCGTCGCCCCGGATCAGCGCCCAAGCGGTCCCGTTTATAAAAGATGCCGGAGTGTTCTCGGTGCTGGGCAAAGCCATGCTGGGAATCGCTGGGGCCTACGTGCTCCGGGCGGTGGCCGAATCGGGCTCATTTCCAAAGTTAGCGGTCGTGGTTCTCGCTCTCGCCTACGCGGGGACGTGGTTGGTCTGGGCAACGCGAGTCCCGGCTAACGCAGTCTTCTCCGGCACTGTCTACGCGAGTACAGCGGCCTTGATCATGGCTCCCATGCTTTGGGAACTCACGTTACGGTTCGACGTCTTGCCAACCGCCGTGACGGCCGGAGTGCTCTCCGCTTCCCTGGTCACGGCATACGTTCTGGGCTGGAAGCGCCGCCTCACCTCGGTGGTCTTGGTCACTAGTTTTGCGGTGGTCCTAACCACCCTCGCCTTGTTGATCGCGACCCATGATCTGGTGCCTTTCGTATCGGCGCTCCTTTTTATGGCGCTGGCCGGCGAGGTGGCGGCTGGTTGCAACCGCTGGCTCGGGATCAGAGCGCTGCTGGCGGTCGCGGCGGATCTTGCCGTTTGGATTCTGCTCTATATCTACTCCGGCGCCGAAAGCGCCCGCTCGGTCTACAAAAGCGTTGCAACACCCATACTGCTGGCCCTCGGGTGCATTCCGTTCTTGATTTATGGGGCAAGCATCGTTTTCCGCACGACGCGCCTGCGCCACAACATCAACGTTTTCGAGATCGGGCAGACGGTCATCGTATCCCTGCTGGCTGCTTTTGGTATTCTGCGTTTTGGTGCAGGCACGGGTGCGATTGTGTTAGGGGTACTCTGCCTGCTGTTTTCGGCAGCGTGCTATGCGCTTGCCTATGCTTATTTCGACCGCTACCACGAAGAACGTAATTACCACGTGTATGCCACCTGGAGTGGGGCTCTTTTCCTGGCGGGTAGCTCTCTCTGTCTGTCGCGGTTGCCGTTGGCCCTGAGCTTGAGCGCAGCCGCGATCGTCGGCACGCTCCTCGGCGTGCAGGCAAATCGCCTGACGCTGCAGTTCCACGGCCTCGCCTATCTGGCAGCGGCGGCGTACGCCGCTGGATTGTTGGATTATGCAGGCCGTGCTCTGGCCGGGACATTCCCAGCTGTCCCGGGATGGATCGTGTGGATCGTGGCCGCCTCGGCCGTTCTGTGCTACGCGGTCGGAGGCCACTTCCGCACCGAGCGATGGAACCAGCGCCTCCTGCAATTACTTTCAGCTCTCCTGGCGGTTGCCGCCGTGATCACATTCCTGGTTTCTGTTCTCGTGTGGCTGGCGGCAGTCGGCATGACTCCCGGCGCATCGCAGGTGGCCATCATCCGGACATTGATCACTTGCGCGGTCGCGCTCGCGCTCGCCTTCGGCGGTTCCCGCTGGCAGCGGACTGAACTCGTATGGATTGCCTACGGCATATTGGCTTTGGTCACGGCCAAGTTGCTGTTCGAAGACTTGCAACACGGGCACCCGGGATCGACCGCTGTGTCGATCTTCCTATATGCGGTCGCTCTGATTCTCGTCCCGCGCATGGCGCGGGTTGGGCGGCGAGTTTGAACCGCGCTGCAACTAAGCGGGCGCCGCG
>JBAVAA010000285.1:0-10791 GCA_049585515.1 Terriglobales bacterium
ATGTTAGGTTGACTTGTCCAGCAGGCGTGCTGGTATCCAGAGGGTTGGTAACGGGTGCAAGAGTCGTAACGGGCGCGGGTGTGTCATGCGACAAGTTGGCAATTATGAGAATCAGGATGACCAACACAGTGGCTGCCGATGATTAGACCTTTTATTACTTTCATGCCGTCTCCATTCTTGGACAATTTCTGGCCCTATGGACAACTTACACTGGTCACCTCGGGTCGTCCTAGTCCACCTTGGTGCCATTGTCACCGAGCCGCTAGGTTAGTTAGAATGTACCTGCATCAGGACAGCGCGAAAGCGCGACCAACCGACTTGGAGAGCACGGTGGTATGGGCTACGGCCCGATGCGGCTTATGCAAACGTTCTCCTCGCCGCCTGAATGTGGGCGGTTTTTCTATTGGTGCCTGATGCGTACCCCGAATGGAGTCTCGCATTATGAGCAGTTCCTCGCAAGGTTTCCCGATGTCCGACTTGCCCGATGAAATGTTGGTGCAGATTGACACGTTGGCGAGCACATCACGTCGGACGAGAGGATAGGTAATGCTGCGCTCGGGCGTCCTCGTGCATTATGACCGAGAATCGTAGAGGTTGGCGCACCATTCTCTAAACTCGTGCGGAGAGCATTCGCAAATGCAATAAGGGAGAACTGGAAGTGAGGGTCGATCAGATTCTAGGAGGAAAATTATGGAATATCTAAATGAACAGGACAGGCTCCAATTGTTGACAGCAGCACTCAAAGAGAACAAGACTTTTCATCTCATGCTCGCCTTGTCTTTTGCTCACGGGCTACGAGTCACTGAGTTACTGTCACTTCGAGCGAAGGACGTATCAGATGACCGAATTCATATCGTCGCCCTGAAGCGTGGGCATACCGTCAATCAGACGGTACTCGTACACTCCAACCCGCTTATTGACTGCTCGCCTGTGTTCGCACTGGCCGCATCGTTGGCTCCTGAGGACAAGCTATTCAATATCAGTCGGTGGACGGTCAACAGGTGGATGAAAGCGATTGGCACGGGCATCGACCCTGCGAAGCTCCACCACCATGCCTGCCGTCACAGCACGGCTATGTTCGTATATAAGACCAGCCAGTCACTCGGGCAAGTGTCTTCCATCCTTCGGCATCGCAGCATGGCATCGAGCATGATTTATCTTCGTGAGATGGACGCCAGCAAGGCGCTGGCCGCTCGTGACGCTGCAATGGCCGCAATGGTCAGTGAATAGTACGCAGAGTCGGGCAGGAGGGATAGTGACTGCACGTATAATAGAGCCGAGGTCGGCCAATTTAAATACGTTCGTCGACGTCCTCGCAAGGAGTGACAGGCACGTCCTGTCCTGTCCTGTCTGTGGCGATTTGCAATCGGTCGCCTGTTGCCCCGTGGGCAAGCACCTAATCGATGACGTCTATCTGCTGATGCTCGCACTCTCCGAGCAAGCCACAAACTAATCGGTACATATAGAAGACCAGTAGAGCAGGTAGCAGACGTACCACAAGTCTACCAGCGTCCCATTGTTGCTTCGGGGAGGGAGTCCCTATGATGTCGCGAAGATTCTTGGGGACACCATTGACACCGTCGAGAGGCACTACACGCCGTTTGTTAAAGAACTCCGAGATCGAGTTCGCGTACTACTGGATAACGGGTCCGGGCTCGAATCGACCATTCCGGTAGCCGACAACTCCGAAGGAACTGTCACACCCCTGTCAAAATCACCCAAGCCCAACTAGCAACAGATAGAAAACACAATACTTTGTGGCAGCCGGACCTGTAAGCCGAATTCTGTCTGCCGTTGCCGGCAGGACGATCATTCCTCTGGGCCACGCATTACTGCGGGGCTCAAGCGACCTACCCGGAGGTTGTGCCGCGCCGAGCCGGCACGCATCCCCGGCGGACCCGAAGGCCTGCCGGGAAATCCCTCCCTATTTGGTCTTGCTCCGTGTGGGGTTTGCCCTGCCCGCCACATTACTGCGACGGCGGTGCGCTCTTACCGCACCTTTTCACCCTTACCAGAACCTTGCGGCCCGGGCGGTATGTTTTCTGTGGCACTTTCCGTCGAACCAGCTTGAACCGGCCCTCCCGGACGTTATCCGGCACACTGCTCTGCGGAGTTCGGACTTTCCTCCCGTCTTTATTCGAAAATATCGACGAGCGACCGTCCGGTCCGGCTGCCAACCTGTCTATTATAGGCCAGCATTGGGCTGTTAGACTGATAGCCATCCGAGGCGAAGGGTGAGGCGCCCCTGTGCCACCTGCGACCTGATTCGATGCACATCATTGAGGCCATCAAGATCGCGTTCCTCTCCTTGTGGGCGAATAAACTCCGCTCCGCTCTCACTCTGCTCGGCGTAGTGATCGGAGTCGCCGCCGTGATTGCCGTGGTCACGTTCGTCAATGGCATCAACGGCTATGTGGCCACCAAGATTTTCAATCTTGGCGCCGACGTTTTTATCGTCTTCAAGAATTCCCCCGCCGTTACCAACGTCGATAAATTTCTGGAGGCCGAAAAGCGCAAAGACCTCACCATGGAGGACTATCAAGCCGTCCTCGAAGCCTGCAAACATTGCGAATGGGTGGGAGCTTCCTTGCGCAACGATAGCGGACACGTTAAATATGGCGAGCAATCCATCTCCGATACCATCGTGCGCGGTGTGACCCCTTCGATGCTGCCGATTCTCGATCTCGACCTCACCGCCGGGCGCATGATCAACGATATCGATTTGCGGAACAATTCCGCCGTCGTCGTGGTTGGACCGGACATCGTCGATAACCTGATGCCCGGCACGGATCCAATCAACAAAGAGATCCGCATCGACGGCTGGGTCTATCGGATAGTCGGCGTCGGCAAACCAAAGGGTAAGACGATGGGACAGACTCTCGATAATTACGCGGTCATGCCCATCACCTCGTTCCAAAAACAAAATGGTTCTCATACCAGTATTCGCATCTCCGGCAAAGCCGCGGCGAGCGGTCCAGGGTTTGACCAGGCAATGGACGAAACCCGGGCCATCCTGCGCGCCCGCCGCCACGTTCACCCAGGCGACGACGACAATTTTGACATCGAGACCAACGACAGCCTGCTGAGTATCTGGTCCAACTTCACGGGGACGTTTTTTTACGCCATGATCGGAATCGCTGCCATCTCGCTGGTGGTTGGAGGCATCGTGATCATGAACATCATGCTGGTTTCGGTGACGGAAAGAACGCGAGAGATCGGCATCCGCAAAGCCATGGGCGCGCGCCGCGGCGACATCCTGATGCAGTTTTTGATTGAGTCGGTCACCGTTGCCCTGCTGGGCGGCGCGATCGGAGTGTTGTGCGGCATCACCTTCGCCAAGGTCATCACGCTCGCCATCGGCATGCCCTCAGAGATCAAACTGTGGGCCGTTGCCGCAGGCGTGCTGGTGGCAGCGAGCGTCGGCATTTTTTTCGGAGTATATCCGGCGAAACGAGCGGCCGTACTCGATCCAATCGTGGCACTGCGGTTTGAAACGTAAGAAACTTGAACCATAGCAACAGCGGCTCGATGCGGGAAGTCTCGGTCTTCGTATCAGGGCATCGCTTTAGCGATGCCGAAAGCACTTGCACCAGACTCCCCTTTAGGGGCTGCTGCCTGGGGAAACAGAAACATGGTCCTACTCAGTGTCAGCGCGTTGAGAAAGTCCTGAAGCAATGCAGGTTAAAGGCGAATTCGGCGAAGGCCTGAACATGGCGGTCGACACCATCCGCAGCAATAAGATGCGTTCGTCGCTCACCGTCCTCGGCATCGTGATTGGCGTGGCCGTCGTCATCGGGATTTCCTCGATCGTCCGCGGCCTGAACGACAACGTAAGCCAGGTCATCAGCAGCCTGGGCTCCAATATCATTTTCGCTTTTCATCTGGAGCCCTTCACCTTCGGGCGTCCGACTGAAGAGATGCGGACCCGCAAAGAGCTGACCATCGATGATGCGCTTGCAATGCAGGATCTGCCCCATGTCAAAGCGGTCAGCATTGGCGAGCGCTATTTCCGCCCAGAGCTCGGCACCGGCACTTACGCCGTCAAATACAAAGACCGCAAAGCGAAGCAGACGATTCTCGAAGGGGACACCGCCTCCTACAAGGATGTCATTGATGTTGACCTCGACGCGGGCCGCTTTTTCAGCGATATCGATGAAGAGCGCCGCGCCCCCGTCATCGTTATTGGCCATGACACCGCGGAAGAACTTTTCCCCAGTGAACAACCCTTGGGCAAAGAACTCGATATCGAGGGCCAGTTGTTCACGGTGATCGGCGTGGCGAAACTCCGCAAAAGCGTGTTCGGCGGAGGAAAGAACCCCGATGACAACGTCGTCTTCTTCCCGCTGTCCACATTTCGCAAGCTGCACCCCGAACTGAAAGCGTACTGGATCAGCGTCAAGGCCACTTCGCACGACGACATGCCCAAAGCGATTGACGAAATGCGCGAACTGCTGCGCCGACGCAGAAAGGTCCCGACGGAAAAGCCCGATAACTTCGCCGTCTTTACGCAAGACTCTATTTCCGATGTGTGGAATCAAGTCACGGGCATGATCTTTGTGTTTATGTTCGCGGTATCGAGCGTGGGCTTAATCGTGGGCGGCGTCGGCGTAATGAATATCATGCTGGTGTCGGTAACGGAGCGCACCCGCGAAATCGGAGTGCGCAAAGCCATCGGCGCCCGCAAGCGCGACATCCTCGCACAGTTTACGCTCGAAGCCGTCATACTCACCGCGGTGGGCGGCGTCATCGGCCTGTTGCTGGGCGCGATCATCACTGCCATCATCCCGGTTGTCTTTCCGTCGCTCCCCGCCACCATGTCAGTGGACTGGTCGATCTTCGCCTTCGTCGCCTCCGCCGCAGTAGGACTGGTCTTCGGCATCTACCCCGCGTGGAAAGCGGCCAATCTCGATCCCATCGAGTCCCTCCGCTACGAGTAAGATTCTCCTGATGTCGGGACTAACACCGAGAGAAGTGCTCGAAGCTGTAGCCGCGATTGGAACCGCGGGCAGTCTGTGTTTCTATTTCCTATGCGCGCTTGCTCTCGCTAGTTTTCTGCGAGACACGCGACACAAACTCGAGCAGCCTTCACTGCCGGATAGCCAACTCCCGCCGATTTCCATCTTGAAGCCCTTAAAAGGCGTCGATCCTGAAATCTGGGGAAGCTTCTGCAGCCACTGCGAACAGGACTATCCCGAATCTCAAATTCAAATCATCTTTGGAGTCAGCGATCCCGCCGATCCCGCTATCGAGGTCGTGCGCAAGCTTCAGGCAAAATATCCCGATCTGGCGATTGACCTGATCGTGTGCGATCGTGTTCTCGGAGCCAATATCAAGGTCAGCAATCTCGCGCAGATGCTGCCTGCGACCCGCCACGAACTTCTGCTGGTGAATGACAGCGACATCCGCGTTCCGAAAGATTACTTGCGGAGCGTCACCCAACCACTGGCCAACGATTCCGTCGGACTGGTAACTTGCCTCTACCGCGCTGCCGCTGCCCCGGCCATCGGCTCGCGCCTCGAAGCCTTGGGAATAAGCACTGACTTTGTGCCCGGAGTCCTGAGCGCAGGATTTATCGAGAAAGGCTTGCACTTCGGATTAGGCTCAACGCTAGCGTTTCGCCGCCGCGATCTCGAAGCCATCGGCGGCTTCGAGGCATTACTCGACTATCTCGCCGACGACTATGAACTGGGCCGGCGCATTGCAGCAACCGGCAAGCAAATCGAACTCAGCGCCGCGACCGTCACTACATTTCTTCCGGCCTACACGATGCGCGAATTTGTGCGCCATCAGCTGCGCTGGTCGCGGACTATCCGAGATGCGCGACGCTGGGGCTATGCAGGACTCATTTTCACTTTCGGTCTGCCTTGGGCGCTGGTGATGCTGCTTGCGGCACACGGGGCAGCATGGGCGTGGACGCTATTCGCGCTTGTGGTCGGTGCGCGATCGGGAGTCGGGCTGATTGCTGCGCTGGCGGTCCTCCACGACAGCGAGACTCTTCGCAATATTTTCTTGCTGCCGCTGCGTGACCTGATCGCGCCGTTCATCTGGGCCGCTGGTTTTATTGGGAAACGAATTTATTGGCGAGGCGATGCTTTTGATCTAAAAGATGGACGCCTGACGTTGATTAAGCCTTCGGCCGATTAGAAAAAATAATCTTGCCGCCGCGCCGCGCGACTTCATAGCGGGTCAATCCGCGCAACGCCGGTGGATCATCCTCCTCTGCCCACAAGAAAACGCGTTCCGGCCCACGCCACATTTCGACAAAAGAAGCTTCCGTCTCGAACACCCTCGGCGCTCCCGGAAACTGCGTGCCATACCACATGTTTCCGCCCGGCGCGCGCAAGCTGTGCAACGGAATGCCCGTGTAGAAATTCAGCGTGGACGCATTTTCATACAGCCCTATCACCACGATCTTGTCTCCCGGCCGGTATTGCTCGCGAATTGCGAGCGCCAGGTCCTTCGACGAAAGAATAGGAGAAAAAATGCCAAACGCAATGCGCACGCAGGCCAGCACAACGATCATCATCCCGACCAGCGCCACATTCCCCGCTCCCGCTCGACCGCGACGCCGCAAAATCCAGTTGGCAAGTGTGCCCAGCAAAAAGGCAAGTGAGAAACCCAAAAGCGGTACGCGAAACGCTCCCATCGCTTGCGGGGTTAAATCGAGAAAGTGTCCGAATGAGAGTGCATAGTCCTGTGGATGTTTCCTTAGCAGATCCGACAGATCCGTCCCCGGCGCCGGCGCTTTCGAGAAAAAAAGCAAACCGACGCCAACCACCGCGATAATGACGCCGACCGCCAGCAATACTAACGACGAGTTCCGCCCCGCGCGCCGTTCGCGGCTCTCGGGAGCAGATGCTCTCTCCCGTTGCAGCCACCCGCCGACCAGCAATGCCATCCCCGGAATCGCAGGGATGGTGTAGTATTCCTGCCGCGTCGAGAGGCTGAAGAAGCCCACGATCACCAGGTTCCACAAGAAAAACATCAGATAAGCACGCTGACGCCGCGACATCTGTGCACGGAATTCGCGCCAACGCCGCGGCAGTTCTTGCAACGATTGCGGCAGAAACACGGTCCATGGAATCAGCCACAAAACCAACAACGCCCAAAACAGCAGGAGCGGAACCTTGTCGTAATCGCGCGGGACGCGCCGGTTCAGAAAACGCAGGATGTGCTCATTAACGAAATAGAACCATAGAAATCCTTTCACATTTCCCTGCGCCGGATTTCTAAGCGCTGCCAGAATATGCCACGGTGCGGCGATCACGAAAAATACCACTGTGCTCGAAATCAACCTCAGCTTCAGCAAATGCCGCAAATTCCCCGTCAGCAGCAGATAAAGCCCGATCGCTCCAATCGGAAACACCAGTCCGATCAGTCCCTTGGTCAGCACGTTGAGCGCGCATACTGCGGCCAGCCCCCAGCAAGTCCAGAGCGCAGGTTTCGGCTGGCCGAGCCTCGTTTGTTCCAGCGACAGCAGAAAAAGCCAGAAGGTCAGAGTCAGCCAGAGACCTACCGCGACGTCCGGGATCAAAAACCGGGTGAAGAGAAACGGCCCGAGCGCTGTGGCCAGCACCAGCCCGGAATCGAATCCGCCTTCGTTGCCCAGCGCCCAGCGACCCAAACCGTAAGTCGCGAGAATCATCGCAAGCACGCCCAGCATGAGAGGAAAGCGTGTACTCCACTCGCTGACGCCGAACAGCTTGTAGCTCGTCGCCACGCCCCAATACATCAGCGGAGCTTTTTCCAGGTAGCGAACTCCGTTGGCATACAGCGTCACCCAATCATGGCGCTGCAGCATTTCCTTGGCCGCCTCGGCATGCACCGTGTCGGCATCGTCGAGCAGAGCCGGCCGCGAGAGCCCGGTCATGTAGATAACCGCCCAGAGTCCCATTAACGTCAGCAGGCAGATCCGCCAGTCCGCAAGCAAACGGTTCGGGCGGGGAGAGCTCCGATAAATAGCGGTGGGACGGCGGATACTCGCGATGGTCGGCGGTTCGAGTTGGCGCGCGGCGCTAGGGTTCATCGCGGAATGTTCATCGCGGAATGATCATTATACGGGAGAAAGAAAGCCGAGGAGTAAGGGTTCTCAATCTGCGGCAACCACCCGGGGAACATGGTCCCCGGCCACTTCGCGGTAAATCTCGAGGATCCGGGACACCGAATTAGTCCACGAAAAACGCTGCGCCTGCTCATACCCGCGCTGTTTCATCTGCGCACGCAACGCTGGATCCAGCAGCGCCCGCTGCAAGCCTCGCTCGATCTCAAAGACATTTTCCGGATTCACCAGCAGGGCCGCGTTTCCCGCGACTTCCGGCAGGCTCGAAGTGTTCGAAGTCACCACCGGAGTTCCATGCGCCATCGCTTCGAGTGGCGGCAAGCCAAACCCCTCGTACAGCGAGGGAAACACAAAAACTTTGGCTACGTCATAAAAAATACGGAGCACTTCAATGGGCACAAATCCGAGAAAGCGCACGTCGTTCTGCACGCCGCTGCGCACTACCGTGCGCCGCAGCCGCGGATGGCTCGAAAGATCGTCGCCGATGATAATCAGCTTCAGATCGGGAAACTGCTGTTCTTTCTGCAGTTCGCTTTTCAGCGCGGAAAATGCTTCTATAATGCGCACCACATTCTTGTGGGGACGAATCGCGCCCGCATACAAAATAAACGGATAGTTCACCAGATAGCGCTGGGCAATCAGTTCGCGATCCGCATCGGTGGCATGGCCGTGCAGAAAGCGCTCGTCAATTGCGTTGTACACCACCTCGATGCGATCGTCGGAAATGGCCAGCAGCTTTTCGATCTCGTTCTTGGTGAATTGCGAGACGGCAATCACGCGCGCCGCTTTGCGCAACACTCGCCGCGTCAAATAAAAGTGCAGTGTACGCCGCAGACTGGAAGCGTCGCGCGAGCCATACATGTGCTCCAGAAGGTCGTGCACGGTGAGCACATAAGGACAACCAAGGCCGCGCGGAACCCAGAACAGGTGCGGAATGTGGACTACGTCGCAACGCAACCGCTTCACAATCGCCCGGAAGTCAAGACTTCCTTTGAGCGTGTTCTCCCCTCCGTCCAGCGACACCGCGTGAAAGTTCGGCGGCAGTGCGCCGAATTCCGCCACCTTCGCCGGCGATCCAATGAGGAAGTACTTGCTGTCTCGGTCCAGTTGCGCCAGCGTGCGGACCACGTTCCGTATATATGTGCCCACCCCGAATTCCGTCATGCGACGGATGTCGATGGCTACCTTCACGAATGGAATTTAACCATAGAGGGCCGCGGGGAACACAGTGAATTCGCCAGACCATCGCCAAACTTTGTCATCCTGAACGAAGCGAAGGACCTGCTTTCTGCGGCGGACAGTCCTTCGCTTCACTCCGGATCACAATTTATAAAATGTTTAGGCCCGCACTTCCGCCTGCGCCCGCGCCCGCCGCTCTGCATACAGCGGAAACTCCTCGGCCATTGCCAGCACTTGCTTTCGGATCTTGGCCAGCACCGCCGCATCCGCCCGATGATCTAGCGCCTCCGCAATCCAGTGCGAGATTTGCCGCATCTCCGCTTCCTTCATGCCGCGCGTAGTCACGGCGGGCGAACCAATGCGAATGCCGCTAGGCTTCATCGGCGGATTCGTATCAAACGGAATCGCATTTTTGTTCACGGTAATGCCGGCCTCGCCCAGAGCCTTCTCCGCCTCGCTTCCCAGCATGCCCTTCGCGAAAACGTCCACCAGCATGAGGTGCGTGTCCGTTCCGCCGGAGACGATCCGATAGCCATCCGCCGCCAACGTTTCCGCCATCACCTTGGCATTGGCCACTACCTGCCGCGCGTACTCGCGGAAACTCGGTTGCGATGCTTCGAGGAAACAAACCGCCTTCGCCGCCATGATGTGTACCAGCGGCCCTCCCTGCATTCCCGGGAAGACCGTCTTATCGATCGGCGCGGCAAATTCCTGCTTGCTGAGAATCATCCCCGAGCGCGGCCCGCGCAGCGTCTTGTGCGTGGTTGAAGTCACGATTTGCGCGTGCGGCACCGGCGATGGATGCGCTCCGCCCGCCACCAGGCCCGCGAAGTGCGCCATATCGACCAGATAGAGCGCGCCAACTTTGTCCGCAATCTGCCGCATGCGAGCGAAATCAATGATTCGCGGATAAGCGCTGCCGCCGCCAATAATCAGCTTCGGACGCTCCTCTGTAGCGATTTTTTCCAGATCGTCGTAGTCGATTGTCTCCGTTTCCCTGGTGACGCCGTAAGGAACGATCTTGTAGGTCTTTCCCGAAAAATTCAGAGGATGTCCATGGGTGAGGTGCCCGCCATGGGCAAGATTCAACCCGAGTATTGTGTCGCCGGGCTGCAGCACCGCAGCGTAAGCGGCTTGATTGGCCTGCGATCCCGAGTGCGGTTGCACGTTGGCATGCTCCGCGCCAAAAAGTTTCTTGACCCGTTCGCGCGCCAGAGTCTCAACAACGTCGGTAAACTCGCAACCTCCGTAATACCGCTTGCCGGGATACCCTTCGGCATACTTGTTGGTAAACACCGACCCGGCAGCTTCGAGCACAGCCTCGCTGACAAAGTTTTCCGAGGCAATCAGCTCCAGCCCTTCATGCTGGCGGCGGACTTCGTTGTCGATAGCACTCGAAATCTCGGGATCGACTTCATAGAGCGAACGCGACATTGCAGACTTTTTCATAGTTATGTACCGGCATTATGTACCGCACGCCATTTTACTCGGTTGCCGTGCGGCGCGGACACTCCTGTCCGCGAAAACCAGCGACCGGCCCGGGAACTCCGCAG
>JBAVAA010000286.1:0-4033 GCA_049585515.1 Terriglobales bacterium
CTGCTGCCCTCTGACCTTTTACCATCCCGGTTGCAACTTCCGAAAGCCTCCTTCATCATCAATTCATGCGTATTCGATTTGGAAGAATGGGTCTCGTCCTCATCGCGGCCTTCTTCTGCTTTCAATCACGATTTCCCGCGGATGCCCAAAGCGATCTGGTCGGAGATGTCCGCGCACAATTAGCTCAGAATTCTTTTCCCGCCGCCGAGTCGGAACTTCGCGCCTACAAAGCTCAGCAAGGCGTCACTCCCGAGTATCTCGAGGCCTTGTCGTGGATGGCACGCGGGGCAGCCTCGACCAACCACTGGGACCAAGCCGCCGCCTATGCCACCGAAACACGCCGTCTCGCCGAGCAGCAACTGGCGACCAGCAAGCGCAAGCTCGACACCGATCCTCATCTTCCCGTCGCCCTAGGAGCCGCATACGAAGTTCTCGCGCAGGAAATGGCGGCGAAGGGACAACACGCGCAAGCGGTTAGCCTGCTGCGCACGGCCCTGGCGCGCTATGCAAATACTTCCATTCGAGCGCGGCTGCAGAAGAACCTGAACCTATTATCTTTGGTCGGCCAACCAGCCCCGCCGTTACAAGTAACTCAATATCTCGGACCGAAGCCGCCGCCTCTGGCATCGCTGAAAGGTTCGCCCGTCCTCTTATTTTTCTGGGCGCACTGGTGTGTGGACTGCAAAGCGGAAGTCCCGGTCATCGCCCGTTTGCAGCAGGAGTTCGCTCCCGAAGGCCTGGTCGTGGTCGGTCCAACTCAGCTCTACGGCTACGCCGCGCAAGGGGCCGATGCCACTCCCGAACAGGAGCGGGCGTACATCGAGTCCGTCCGGGAGCGCTACTACGGCAGCCTGTCGTATATGCCAGTGCCTTTGAGCAAACAGAACTTCGACGCTTTCGGAGCCAGTACGACGCCAACTCTGGTGCTCCTGAATCGCGCCGGACAAGTGGCGATGTATCATCCGGGCGCGATGCCGTATGACGAACTGCGGTCGGCGGTGCAAAGCGCGGTTGCCCGCTGATGCGAAGCTACAACGCGGCAGCTTGCTGCCGCCGTCGGCCCTGAATCTCGATATAAACATTGATCAGCGAAACCGCCGCCGGCGTCACACCTGGGATCCGCGAGGCCTGGCCAAGCGTTTGCGGCACGACCTTTCCCAGCTTCTCCTGCATCTCGCGCGACAATCCGCTGACGCTCCCGTAATCGAACCACTCCGGAATGTGCCGCTGCTCGGCCTTCTTCAGACGCTCAATGGCACGCTGCTGCTGGTCGAGATATCCCGCATACTTAATTTCTGTTTCCACCGACTTGAGCTCGTTGCGGATTTCGGACGAGAACTTGACCTCGGAGGGCACGGAGGAATCTCTGCTGAAAAACGTTGGCAGTAGATCCTTGAGAACGGGCGCGAGCTGCTCGATGGTGATCTCGGGACGCTTCAGTAGTTGTGCTAAAGGCTGGCCGACCGCGGATGAAAGGTCCGTTCCGCTGGCGGCGAAAGTGGCCGAGCTTTGCTCGGCTTGGACAGCCGAGGGCGGCTGTCCCCACGCGATGCGCTCCGCCATCGCTCCCGTCACTCTCGTCCGCTCCAGTACCTGCTTCACTTCGTCCAGTCGCCGCTGCTTCGCCTCAAACGCCGACCACGCTTCGTCCGAGATCAGCCCCACTCGCCGGCCATGCGGAGTAAGCCGCCGATCCGCATTGTCGATCCGCAGATGCAAACGGAACTCCGCTCGCGAAGTGAACATGCGATAAGGCTCGTTCGTGCCCTTTGAAATCAGGTCGTCGATCAAAATTGCTGTGTACCCTTCGGTGCGGTCGAGCACCAGCGGCGCCTCTCGCTTCACCTGCAGGGCCGCGTTGATCCCGGCCATGATTCCCTGGCACGCCGCTTCCTCGTACCCGGACGTTCCATTAATCTGCCCGGCGAGAAACAGGCCTGCGATCTTCTTCGTTTCGAGCGTGCGCTTCAGTTCAGTCGGATCGATCGAGTCATACTCAATTGCGTATCCAGGGCGCATCATCTCAGCGCCGTCGAGTCCGGGAATCGACTTGAGGATCGCTAGTTGCACGCCAATCGGCAAGGAGGTGCTCATGCCGTTGACATAGATCTCGTGCGTATTCAGCCCTTCGGGTTCCAGAAACAGCTGGTGCGTGAGTTTGTCCGGGAACTTTACGATCTTGTCTTCGATCGACGGGCAATACCGCGGCCCCGTCGACTGAATCTGCCCGCTATACATCGGCGAGCGATGCACGTTGTCGCGAATGATGCGATGCGTTTCTTCGGTGGTGAAGGCGATGTAGCACGGAACCTGCGAATCGTGATGGGCAACGCGACGCGTGCGAAAGCTGAAAGGAGTGGGATCCACATCGCCCGGCTGCCGCTCGAAGCGCGACCAATCAATGGTGCGCCCGTCGAGACGCGGAGGCGTACCGGTCTTGAGCCGGCATCCGCGCAGGCCCAGCTTCTTGAGCGCTTCGCCCAGCAATATCGCTGCCGGTTCTCCCGAACGTCCCGCAGGATACTGCTGCTCTCCGCAATGAATCAGCCCGTTAAGAAAAGTTCCCGTAGTAATAATGACTGCATTAGCCGAGACGCGGCGGCCGTCGCGAAGAAGAATGCCGCGAATAATGCAGTTCTCAGTTCTCAGTTCCCGGTTCTCAGTGTCATTCGGGTTGCCTGACGGCTGATGGCTGACGGCTGATGACTGTTCCACGACCACATCCGCGACTTCCGCCTGCTTGATACTCAGATGCCCCTGCGACTCCAGCACTTCTCGCATCTTCAGACGGTAAGCCTGCTTGTCGCACTGAGCCCGCGGCGACCAGACGGCGGGTCCACGCGAAGTGTTGAGCAGACGAAACTGGATTCCGACCGCGTCCGTGATCTCGCCCATGATGCCGCCGAGCGCATCCACTTCGCGCACCAAGTGCCCCTTCGCGATGCCGCCGATGGCAGGATTGCATGACATTTGCGCAATCAGATCGACGTTCAATGTGAAGAGCGCGGTCTTCAACCCCATACGCGCCGCCGCCATCGCCGCCTCACATCCGGCATGGCCAGCACCTACTACGACTACGTCGAAATGTTCGTCAAATCGCTTCATCTAGTTTTGAGAACCCACTATTTTCGGAACGACAATCGGAGGGAACACTGTCTGATTCAATTGTAACAACGTTGCACTTCTTGTCATGCAGGACCCCCGTTTTGTGCACTGGCTGTCCGGAGTTGGCATTTCTCCGTGCCACCGTGTCTCCGTGGTAAGACCTAACCGCTGCTGGTAGCATTGTTGGATTCGCCGCGGAACGCGTAAAATATCCAGTCCGCCACTATTCTCAGGAGAGCCCGGATGCCGCCAGACACTTTAACCATCACCGACAACCGTACCGGGCAGAGCTACACCCTTCCGGTCGAAAACGGAACCATCCGCGCCATGGACCTCCGCAAGATCAAGACCGGTCCCGAAGATTTCGGCTTGATGACCTATGATCCCGCGTTCATGAACACCGCCTCCTGCCGGAGCGCAATCACCTATATTGACGGCGATAAGGGAATTCTGCGGTACCGCGGCTATCCCATCGAGGTCCTTGCCGAAAATAGCACTTACCTTGAAGTCGCGGCGCTGCTTCTGTTCGGAGAACTTCCGACCGAAAGCCAGCTGAAGAACTGGGTGCATGACATCACGCACCACACCATGCTCCATGAAACCACGAAGAAATTCATGGAAGGCTTCCGCGACAACGCGCATCCCATGGCGATGCTGGTCAGCACCGTAGCGGCGCTCGCGAGCGTCTATCCCGAGGCGAAGAACATTCATGACCCCGCGATCCGCCTGCTGCAGATCAAACGCCTGATCGGTAAGATGCCCTCTATCGCTGCCATTTCCTATCGCCATATTTACGGATTCCCCTACATCTATCCGGATAACGACCTCAGCTACACCGAAAACTTCATGAACATGTTGTGGAAGATGGTCGAGCCGAAATATCTCGCGAATCCGGTACTCGCGAGGGCGCTTGACATCCTCTTTATTC
>JBAVAA010000287.1:0-2141 GCA_049585515.1 Terriglobales bacterium
GCTCGGGACGGCGCTCGGGATGACAGTTCTTGATAAGGTCCTCACCCGAAGCTGGCGCTCTTGAACTTCTGCCGGAAGTCCGGCCCGTCCATTTTCACGATGCGGCACATTTCATGGAGACGGGAGCGCATACGCTCGCCAATGCGGTCTCCGAGAGTTTCTTCGCGAGCGGCCGCTCGCGCCGGTGACGTCGGCGCCACTGACGAGCGGGCCGCGCCCGCAGCCGGCTCGTCGGCAAAATTCGTGGTGATAATCGTCGTCCGATTGTCATTGTAGCGAGTGTTCAGAATCAGGCTGACCGTGTCCCACACCCACTCGCTCGGCTTGACAGCGCCAAGTTCATCGAGCAGCAGCACCTCGGCTTCAAACACCGGCCTCAGAACTTGAAGTTCGGTAGCCTGCACCGAATCGTTGTAGGAGTTCTGGATCTGTTTCAGCAGTTCGCGATAGTCGCAAAACAGGCAGGCGCTTGCTCTGGTGACGATGAGCTCTTTAAGAATGCCAACCGCGAGATGGGTCTTGCCCGTTCCGATGCCGCCGACCAGCAGCAGGCCGTTGCCGTCCCGTGGGTCCAACTCCCGCACGAAGCGTGACGCGGTGATCTGGGCCAAGGCAACCGAACGATCAGCGCCCGGAAAATCGGTGGTAAAGTTCGACAGCTCGCAATGCTCGTATCGCTTCGGAATTCGTGCCGCCGCGATCAGCGCATCCCCGCGCGCCCGGAGCTGGCAATCGCAGCGTGTGACGCCGATTTCCGAGCCCCCCCCCGCGACCGGCTTCCATCCTGAGCCTGCGCATAGGGGGCAAACTTCGGCTGCTGTTTTCATAAATTATGGAATTAGGCCTTAGTTAGAACTGTGCACCCGAACGCGGGTGCGCGGCAAGCCGAAAACCATTTCCTCTCTGTGCACATCCTGTGAAGACGAGCGCCCGCCTGTGGAAAAACCCGGTGGTAAAAGAGACGAGGTGTCAAAACGGGCAACTGGCAAGTGTTTCCTCTTGACATTCCTGATGGAGGGAGGAAAATTGCCCTCGTCGGTGCTCGCGCCTTATGCTACTGGCCGGCGAATTCGCGGACATCGAAACGACAAGTGTCAGGAGAGTGTATGAACAAAGCTGATCTGGTTGACCGGATCGCCGGGGCCTGCAGTATTTCAAAGGCGCAGGCGACGACCGCAATCGACACCACCGTGGACAGCGTCACTGCTGCCCTTCGCAAAGGGGACCGGGTAGCCTTAATCGGATTCGGCACTTTTTCCGTTTCGCAGCGTAAGGCCCGCAATGGCCGAAACCCGCAAACGGGTGCCACCATCAAGATCGCTGCTCGCAGAGTCGCCAAATTTACTCCCGGGAACGAACTCAAGAAAGTGGTCAACAAAGGTAAGTAAGGGGCCCTAGAATTCTTGGATTGAAGCGAAACGGCAGGTCGGCCCTGCCGTTTTGTGTTATTTGCAGGTGTCATATCTCAAAGGGTTCCGATGCGAAGGTTCTTCTTGAGACCTGTAACCTAGACTTGTCACGTGCCTTTTTCTGCCTTGCTGAATCCTTCCTAACTCCTGTAGAATCTAATGGCTGGAATCGAGGTCTAGGAACTAAAATGAAAGCAGCTATCCATCCCAACTACAGCGAGATCCGCGTTCATTGCGCCTGCGGCAACGCGTTTATCACTCGCTCCACTCACAAGGGAGACATCAGCGTAGAAATCTGCGCCGCCTGCCACCCCTTCTTTACGGGCAAGCAGAAGCTCATGGACACTGCCGGACGCGTGGAGCGCTTCCGCCGCAAGTACGCGAAAAGCGATGCTGGCAAAGCCGAAGCGGCAAAGCAGACCGAAGCATCCGCAAAGCAGTAAGCTTCGCGGAGAAAATGCATTCTTGAAAGCCTCCCAGGCGGGAGGCTTTTGCTTTAGTGTGGGGACGGGCGTCTCGTCTCGCCCGTCCGAGCCGGAGCAAACCGCTTCGCCAACAAAAGGACGTAAAATTAGATCGTGCAAAAGTTCTGGGACAATGCGGATGCGGCCGGCCGAACCCTTCGGCTTCGCTCAGGGCAGGCTCACGAGACGCTCGACCCCACACGAACCGCCCCGAGAGCGACGCCGGTATTTCCTAGGGCTTTTACGATTGGCAATGTCCGCATCGCTC
>JBAVAA010000288.1:0-2826 GCA_049585515.1 Terriglobales bacterium
GCATGGGCGCGAAAAATGCGCTCTAGTTCCTGCATCATCGGTGTGTAGCTGGGCTGTCCCTCCAGCGGCACGTAGGAAGAAGATAAAAGGCGCCCGGCGGCGCCTTCGTAATCGAACCGCTGCCGCAAATCGAACTCCCGCTCCCGGTAAGGAACCGGCGCAAAAAATTCATGGATGATCGCCGTCGTCCGTTCGTGGCGCACTTCTTTGTAGTCGGTGCCGTAATCCAACAGGAGTTGCTCGTAATCGCGCAGGAAAGGAGTGCTTTCTGTGCGGCGCTCGTTCCATATCAGCACACACCACCCTTGGGGCCGGAGAATGCGGGCGAATTCCGCGCGGGCGCGCGACAGCTCAAACCAGTGCGCTGCCTGGGCGGCAGTAACGAAATCTACCGAACCGGAACGTAGTGTCGTCTCCTCCGCTGTGCCCGCGATCGAGACCAGACGGGGATACGCTTCCAGTCGATGAGCGCCCATTTCGCGCATTTCGGTGTTGGGTTCAACGGCAAATACGGAGTTCCCATTCTCCAGAAGAAGGCGGGTGAAAATGCCCGTGCCGGAAGCGATGTCGGCGACGATGTGATGCGGTTGCAGGCCGCATTCGCTGCGGAGAAGGTCCAGAACCCCCGGTGGATATCCGGGGCGATAGCGGACATAATTCTCCACCCGATCGGAAAAACGGGCCGTTGGCGATCTGGTCATAACTCTTCAGTGTACGCGATCAGCCGTGCGTCCCCTGTGCGCGATACAATCTTTCTCTTGCGCGTTACCAGGCGCTGGATTCTTTTCTAAGGAGCTTCATGAAAGTTCTCTCGGGCGCACTGCTCTTCTTCGTTCTGATTGGTTCCAATCTCCAAGCGTTTGATCAAGCTGGCAAAGACAAAACCCAGCCTGACAACTCGTCGATCAGCGGATTCCGCGACGTTGCCGGCGAGCGGGAAGTGGAAAAGAAATTCATGGCCGTGCCCGACCCGAAGCTGGCGGAAGAGCATCTACGCATTCTGACGCAAGCGCCTCACATCGCCGCTTCTCCCGAGGACAAAGCGACCGCCGACTACGTGGCGAAGAAGTTTCGTGAGGCTGGGCTCGACACCGAAATCGTCGAATACAAAGTGTGGATGAACTATCCCGCGGAGATTAGCGTCGACATGACCGAACCTCCAGGCGTGGAAATGCACGGACCCCATCGCGAGCACGTCGACGGTGACCCATTTCAAGACGATCCTCGGATCGTGACCCCTTACAACGGCATGTCGCCCTCGGGCGATGTCGAGGCGGAAGTCGTGTATGCGAATTACGGTTCGCCCGATGACTTCGACAAGCTCAAGCAGATGAACGTCGATGTGCGCGGAAAAATCGTCATTGTCCGCTACGGTTCGAATTTCCGCGGAGTGAAAGTCTTTGTGGCGCAGGAGCGCGGCGCGGCGGGAGTCATCATTTATTCGGATCCAAAAGACGACGGCTATTATCGCGGCGATGCCTACCCCAAAGGACCGTGGCGTCCGCCGAGCGGGGTGCAGCGCGGCTCCGTAGGCTACATGTTCGAGTTTGCGGGCGACCCGACGACGCCGGGAGTGGCGTCCACTCCCTCGCTTCCGGATTCGAAGCGCATTTCTCCGGCCGCGTCCGAGCAGCTGCCCAAGATTCCCGTAACCCCGCTTTCCTACGCCGATGCTTCACCGATTCTCGAGCATCTGGCCGGGCCGCAATCGCCGCGCGAGTGGCAGGGAGCGCTGCCATTTACATACCATGTCGGCCCCGGTCCCTCGAAGGTGAAGATGCATCTCAAGCAGGATTACCAGTTTCGAACGATTTGGGATGTCATCGGCAAAATTCGCGGATCATCTTCGCCCGATGAGTGGGTGGTGGCGGGCAACCATCGCGATGCCTGGGTGTTTGGAGCGGTCGATCCGAACAGCGGCACCGCGGCAATGCTGGAGACGGCGCACGGCTTCGGCGAACTGTTGAAGACAGGTTGGAAACCGAAGCGAACAATCGTCATCGGAAGTTGGGATGCCGAAGAGGAGGGACTGATCGGTTCCACCGAATGGGGAGAAGATCGCGAGCACGATCTGGCAAACGCCGCTGCTTACTTCAATATGGATGTCGCCGTATCCGGCAAGAAGTTCGGAGCATCGGGTGTGCCGTCACTGAAGGAATTTATTCGCGAGATCGCGAAAGCTGTGCCTTCTCCGCAAGGCGGAACCGTCTATGAGGCGTGGAAAAAAACCAGCGAGCCGAATGTGGGGAGCACCCGTCCTCAGGAAACTGCCACTTTCCGCGCGTCGCCGAATGCGATGCAGAACGATGTGCCGGTGGGCGATCTGGGCAGTGGCTCCGACTACACGGTGTTTCTGCAGCATCTGGGAGTTCCATCCACAGACATCAGTTCGAGTGGCGATTATGGCGTGTATCACTCCGCGTTCGATGACTTCGCATGGTTCAAGAAATTCGGCGATCCCGACTTTTTGTACGAGCAGGAGATGGCCCGCATTTACGGACTGGAAATGCTGCGCATGTCCAGCGCTGACGTCCTTCCGTACGATTACGAAAACTACGGCAAAGAGATTCTGGTTTACCTCGAAAGCGCGAAGTTTAGAAGTAAAGACCGCTTCGGAGACAAGGGGCCTGATTTTTCAGCAGCCGTGGAAGATGCACGCCGCTTGCGGGAAGCCGGTGCAAAAATGCTGCAGAAGCAACGCAAAATTCCGGCAGCGCCGGACCGCATGAATGCGATACTGCGCGAAACCGAGCGTGCGCTATTAATCCCCGAGGGATTGCCCAATCGTCCCTGGTATCACCACGCCATTTACGCTCCAGGAGAGTA
>JBAVAA010000289.1:0-2405 GCA_049585515.1 Terriglobales bacterium
CCCTGGCTTTACCACCTTGCGCTGCAAGCGATGAACGAGATGATGGCGCGTTTGCAGGAGTTGGACTCGAATGTGCATCTGGAAGACAGCCGCCGCCGGCAAAATGTACAGGCTTCGGACGAAGCCGTGCTGCAATTCCATCAACCGGACGAGGGTTGGACGCGGGAGAGTTCGATCCCCGACCGCCGCGTGTCTACTCCGGAACAATCCGCTTATTCTGACGAAGTGATCGCGCTGGTGCAAGCCGCACTCCGCGGCGCGGACCGCAGCGATCGCGAAGCTTTTCTTCTCTATGGTATCGAGGGGTTCTCCCTCGGCGAAATTGCCGCGATCACCGGGCGGCATACGGAGGCGGTGCGCGAATCCGTGCAGCGTGCGCGCGACTGCGTGCGCAGCGCGCCTTCGATTGCCAGTGAGTTCCAACAGGAACTCCTGGTCAAACAACGAGCCAAAACTGGAAGCTAAACATCCTGCTCAATATCAGCATCTCAGTAACATTTTAAGGAGCCTCGAGATGATGACCCGGGACGAAATCCGTGAATTGGCGATTTTTCATGCGGATGAAACGAAAGGGGCATGCGCCCTGAGTTTTTATTTTCAACCCGATCCTCCGCAGGATCGTTCGCATCGCCGGGAGGCGATTGTTGCCAAAGATGTGGTGAAGCAGGCATTGAAAAGCGCTGCGGCGATCGGCAAGAATGGATCCCTTCATGCCGATCTGGATCGCGTCCTCGATTTGGCTACGAATCTGCGGGGCAATGCACGGGGAAAGGCGGTGTTTGCCTGCTCCGCTCAGAATTTCTGGAAAGAATACGAACTGCCACCGAATGTTGGAGGCACGCATATTTATCTTCAGCCTCAGTTTCAATTGAAACCGCTGGCCGCATTGCTGGGAGCTCAACCGGAGCTGTGCGTTGCCATGGTCGACCGGCAGCGCGCCCGCTTCTTTGATCTTCGTCTTGACGACTTGCGCGAAAATGGCGGCATGGTCCACTTTCTTCCGCGAACAGGTACGAGCTACGGTTATCACGGCTATGATGCCGGACATGCGGAACGGCACGTGGCCGAGGAGGCGCTGCAACATTTTAAGGCGGTGGGGGAACGATTGCGGATCGATCTCGAGCGAGGCAGCTGGGAGCGCCTCATCGTTGGATGCAATGATGTGAACTGGCCGGAGTTCGAACCCCATCTTCATCCTTACGTAAAAAAGCGCCTGATTGGGCGATTTTCAGCCGACGTGGCCAGCGTCTCGAATGAAGAGATTCGCGACCACGCCAGTGCCCTGCTCAGGCATTGGATCAACGAGCGCGCCGCTGCGAAAGTCAGCGAGGCGCTGGATCTGGCCAAGGGCAACGGACGGGGGGTTGCCGGGCTGCGCCGCGTGCTGCAAGCACTGGAGACCGGGGAGGTGCAGAGCATCTTTCTCGGCGAAGACTATTCTGCTCGAGCGGTCGAGTGCTCGCACTGCGGCCATCTGGATGCGCATCTGGTGCCGACTTGCGTGCTTTGTGGTCACGCCACTCGTGAACTGGCGGATGTATGCGATGCGATTATTCCTGATGCTATCCGCCGCAATATTGAATTGTTTTATTTTCGGGAGCACGAAGAACTGGATCGTGCCGGGAATATTGCGGCGCTGCTGCGGTTCCGGTCGGACCAAACTACGGGGCAGGTGGCAGGGGCCTCGTAGCGGGCTGGCGGAGGCTCCAAATCCACCTGTAGAGACGCGGCTTGCCGCGTCTCAGGCAGCGGCACGGCTCGGATTGTCATGATCCTGGAGCCAGTTTTGCGGGTTCTGATCGATGTAATCTCGAACCGCATCCACGGAAGCGTTCGATCTTAGGATGTGATCGTGGAAGCGCGGCTGCCATGAGAAGACTATCCCGCTCACGTGGCAAATCCGGCTGACTCCTACCTTATAGCTGCCTAAAATTGTTGAGAGCGATTGCAGCTTGTTGTAGACGGCGCACACGGCACGCCGCTTCTCTACGGGAGTGTATGCGTGGTCTCCTTCAATCACGATGATGGCGTGGACATGGTTGGGCATCACTACATAGCAATCGAGGATCACGTTTTCGTAATGGCTCGGAATGGATCTCATTTCGGTTTCAGCTATGATTCCCGCTCCGAGAGAACTATTTGTCCATTAATTGAATGGCCGAGAGAGCATTTCTTGTTTTTTGTGCAGAGGGTGACAAAGTACCAGCCGCGCAAGGAGTAATCCCAATCGCGCAGACGGGCGGATTCGATTCGATATCGATCTTGAAACAAGGTCATCCGATGGATCGTATCGGATGGAAAAATCCTCCACCGTGAGCTTCGTCACGGAGCGTTAGGTCGGTTTCTGCGCACGCGGAGACAGGGCAAGCCCCGTCTCTACGGCAATTCACGGGCGTACGTTTATT
>JBAVAA010000290.1:0-1849 GCA_049585515.1 Terriglobales bacterium
CAGTCGATGCGCAACAATGGATACGGCGCCTACCTGCTGCAATTACTGCGAGAACGCGTCTTCTGACGGAGGAAAACTTTCAGAAGACAGCCGCGGTGAGAGTCTGCCAATGAAAATCAGCCGATAAAAAAAAGATGAAAAAAATCGCCACCAGCCTTCCCGGACTCCTGCTGCTCGAACCGCGCGTATTCGGCGATGACCGCGGCTTCTTTCTCGAAAGCTACAACCAGCGGACGTTTGCCGAACTCGGCATTCCAGAACTATTCGTGCAGGACAATCATTCCTACTCGGGAAAGAATGTCATCCGTGGCCTCCACTACCAGATTCGCCGGCCCCAGGGAAAACTCGTGCGCGCCATCACTGGCGAAATTCTTGATGTCGCGCTCGACCTGCGCCGCAGTTCTCCCACCTTCGGCAAATGGGAAGCCGTCAGACTCTCCGGCGAGAATAAACGCATGTTATGGGTTCCGCGGGGATTGGCTCACGGCTTCCGCGTTGTCTCCGAGACCGCTCATGTCCTCTACAAGACGACAGATTTTTATGCGCCCGAGCATGAACGGACAGTGGCGTGGAATGATCCAGATTTAAAGATCACTTGGCAACTCGAGGGGGAATCGGATTTCTCGGCGGTCATTTCTGAGAAGGACCAGCGCGGCGCGACCTTTCAACAAGCGGAGAAATTCGAATAGAGCAGCGTCAATGCAGCCGGAACTCAACTGCAATCGTGGTTTCAACATCGACCGCCTTGCCACTCGTGAGGTAGGGTTCAAATTTCCAGTATTGCACTGCATCCGTCGCCGATTGTACGAGCAGGCGCGGACCGGAAACAGTGCGCAAAAGTCTCACGCTGCCGTCGGGCCCAATCACCGCATCCAACACCACAACGCCTTCGATTCCCGCCGTTCGCGCAGCCTCGGGATACACCGGATCGACCTTCTTCACAATCCGGTTCTCCATGGTTTCCTGAGAGAGTCGCAGTAACTGCTCCCCAGCCAGATTTTGCCCTTCCAGTTCGTTCCAGGACGTCTGCCACTGCCACCATCCGAGACCGGCGACTGCGAGCACGGCGGCAATCAGCACAATCAGACCGCGCCGCCCGATGCGGATTCGGCGCTTTGGCTTTGCGGCAGGTTCCACAACGGCGATGGGTTCTTCGGTCTGTGCAGAGTCATCGTTGACATTTGCCGGATTAACGCTTGCCGGATCAACGGACGCCGGGACACTCGCCGAGTTCGTCGCCGGCTGAGGAGCGTAGCAGCGGGCCCAATACCGGATCATCGAGCGCTGCTCCGCCGACAATCCCACAAACTCAAGCCCGCAACGAAACCGCGATTGATACCGCACCAGGGCGCGCGCACGCATCGGCACGCCGACATTTGGAAGGCGCAGTTCGACGGCCACCTGCTGGCCCGCGGCCATTTCTCCGGAGACTACCGCGCCCACGCCGACTTCGCTGATATCGGTGCAACGGCCCGGCAAATTTTCGGGAACGCCGAACCGTAATGCGATTAAGTCCACGGGTACTTTGATGGGATGCCGGGGGAAGTTGCGTTGCCGAATTTTCTCTAGCGCCGGCGCTGTAGCTGCACTCATCGGACTGCCTCCGCAGGATAAACAATTCTTGCCATGCGGCTGGAATCAACGACGAAACGCGGCGCTTGCAACAACTATTCTTGCGAGTATATCGGAAATGCGGGAATAATTTTCCTAAGTAATTTCCTCAGCCCTGGACCCATCCTCTATGTCGATTCGAGGTCACGCCAGTTCGGTCCCACTCCAATTTCCACCAGCAACGGGACCGCGAGCGCATGCACTTCTTCCATGTGTTGCCGCACCATCGTCTTCATCC
>JBAVAA010000291.1:0-6539 GCA_049585515.1 Terriglobales bacterium
CATGAGGATATCGACTTCGCCGATCTGCTTGATAGGCAACAAGCGCTCCGCGACGAGCCGTTGCGCGATGACCGACTTGAATTCATTGAAAAGCAGATAGACGCCGTCGATCTCGTGGCGGGTATAGCGGGCGATTATGTTCTCGCTGAGAGTATTGGCGAAATTATGGTCGACCTTGCCCATCACTCCGACATATTCGCCCGTGATTTGTACGCGGCCGGCCCGCGGTGGAGCACCCTCATCGGACGACCGGAGCTGCGAGGCCCCCGTCCCTTCACCGCTGGTCGAGTCGTCGCCAGAAAGCCTCTGTGGAGCGGTCGGATAGCGGCGGCGCATGAAATCGCGGCCTTTCCGTCCGATGCATTCGATGTCAATACTTTGATTCGGCTTCGACTGGATGAATCTCGAAACCATTTTCAGGATATTGGTGTTGAAAGCACCCGCCAGGCCCTTGTCTCCGGTGACCACGATAAGCACGATCGTCTTTTCCTCACGCTCGGCGAGCAGCGGATGAATCAGCTGCCCGGTGACAGGATCGTAGACATCGGCTCGCGAGACGAGCGACTTCAGAACGTTGGTCAGCATCTGCGCATACGGGCGCGCGGCCATGGCGGCCTCTTGCGCCCGGCGCAATTTCGCGGCCGACACAGTCTTCATAGCCTTGGTGATCTGCCGCGTGTTCACCACGCTGCGGATACGGCGCCGAATGTCGAGGATGTTGGCCATGAAAAAGTTTTCGGTCCCCAGTTCTCAGTTCTCGGTGTCAGTTAAATTCTCCTGAAACTCAGGATTAACTGAGAACTGAGAACCGGAACTGAGGCCTTTACTTTGTTGCTGCTTGTCTTGTATCTACGAATTGCTGTTTCGCTTCTTTGATTACTCTGGACATTTCTGCTTTCAGGTTGTCATCCAGGACTTTCTTTTCCATAATCGTGTTTAGCAGGCCTGGATTTGTTGCGTCCACGTACTTGTATAAATCCTGCTCGAAGTCTCGAACCTGATCGACTGGCATATCGTCGAGCACTCCGCTGGTGCCAGCGAAGATAATCAGGATCTGTTTTGAAAATGGCAGCGGGCTGAACTGACCCTGCTTCAGGAGTTCTACCAGGCGCTGGCCACGATTGAGCTGCGCTTGCGTTGCTTTGTCGAGGTCGCTGCCGAATTGTGCGAAGGCGGCTAGTTCTCGATACTGAGCCAGCTCCAGCTTCAAAGTTCCTGCTACCTGACGCATGGCTTTGATCTGTGCGCTGCCGCCTACTCGGCTCACGGATAACCCTACGTTCACCGCAGGACGGACGCCCTGGTTGAAAAGGTCGGTTTCCAGATAAATCTGCCCGTCGGTAATCGAAATCACGTTGGTCGGAATGTAGGCCGAAACGTCGCCAGCCTGAGTTTCGATTACAGGAAGCGCGGTCAGGGATCCTCCCCCGTTCTTATCGCTGAGCTTGGCGGCGCGTTCCAACAGACGCGAGTGGAGATAGAAAACATCTCCAGGATAAGCCTCGCGGCCAGGAGGACGGCGGAGCAAAAGCGAAATTTCGCGATAAGAAGCGGCATGCTTCGATAGATCGTCGTAGATGCAAAGCGCGTGGCGTCCCGAATCGCGGAAAAACTCGCCCATGGCACAGGCCGCATACGGAGAAATATATTGCATCGGAGCGGGTTCGGAGGCCGATGCGGCGACTACGATGGTGTATTCCATCGCTCCGGCATCTTCGAGAATCTTGACCACCTGCGCGATCGACGAGCGTTTTTGACCAATCGCGTTATAGATGCAGATCAGGTTGTTGCCCTTGCTGTTGATGATGGTGTCGAGGGCTACGGCCGTTTTGCCGGTTTGACGATCCCCGATGATCAGTTCGCGCTGTCCGCGGCCGATCGGGATCATGGAGTCGATGGCTTTCAGTCCAGTGGCCATCGGTTCGCGCACTGGTTGCCGGGCAATTACTCCGGGAGCGATGCGCTCGATGGGAATGAATCTATCGGTTGCGATTGGACCCTTGTCGTCAATCGGCAGGCCAAGGGAGTTCACAACCCGGCCGACCAAGGCATCGCCGACAGGTACGCTCATGATGCGGCCGGTCCGCTTGACTTCGTCGCCTTCTTCGATCTCGGTGTACTCGCCGAGGATGACCACGCCGACCTGATCTTCTTCCAGGTTCATGGCGATACCGGAGACGCCATGCGAGAAGCTAAGAAGTTCGCCGGCCATGACTTTGTCGAGGCCGTAGACGCGAGCGATGCCGTCACCCAATGTAATAACGGTGCCAACTTCGTCGACCGCGATTTTCGATTCGTAGTGTTCGATCTGCTCGCGAATTATTTGCGTGATTTCGTCTGCTTTGATTTGGGCCATAAAGTCGCTATCAGTCTTTCTTTATAGGGACGCTTCCTTGCCGCATCGCTTCGGGCTTCGGGCCAACCGAACTCCTCGAAGCTCGGAGGCACTAGCCTCAGATTTCCACTAATTGTTCCTTGATTCGCTCTAACTGGCCTTTCACAGAGCCGTCGTAGATCGTGCTGCCTACTTGTACTACCGCTCCGCCCAATAGAGAGGAGTCTTGCTCGTATCTAGCTCTCACCTTCTTGCCGGTCAACTTCGCGATCTCGGACTCCAGCAATTGTTTCTCCGCGTCGCTTAGTTGGCGCGCACTGCCGATTTGCGCTTCCGCCAGGCCTTGGCGATCGTTCAATTCCCGCTCCAACTGTTTCAGGATCTCACTGAACAGCGGCAGCCTGCGGTGGTCGGTGATGACGGCGACGAAATTCCTGACCTGACGTGTCGTACCCATGCGCGCCGTAATTGCATCGAGTACGGCGAGTTTGCTGTTTCCCGGGATGGCCGGGTTTTCGAGGACACGGCGCAACTGGTCGCTTCGTTTGAGCAACGCATCGATGCCCTGCAAGTCCTCCAACGATCGAGCGGGATCGAGATGGCTGCTGCCGGTCTTAACTGCGTCGGAAAACACCACATCGGCGAAGGCGCGGGCGTAGGTGCCGACGACGGAAGCCATGGTTAGCGGCCGTCCTTTCTCCCGCCGTCGTCATCACTATTGGAAGATCGCGATGCCAGGCTCGAGGCAAAACTGTGGACCAGCGTCTGGTCGGTGTTCGAATCGACATGAATCTGCTGCCGGGCGAGCGCGAGCGCGAGATCAGCCGTATGGACGGCCAATTCTCGACGGGCCGCCTTGGCGGCGGCGGCGATTTCCTGCTCCGCCGCCGCAGACACTTTGCGAATCTCTTCTTCCGTCGCTTTCTGAATGCGGATTTCTTCGGCGTCGGCTTCCTTTTCCGCGGCGGCCTGCATTCGTCCGATCTCCACATCCAACTGCCGAAGACGGTTCTCGATGTCCGCCAAGCGGCGATTGGCATCCTGGCTGGCGGCCCGTGCTTCTTCCAAAGCCTGCTGAATGGATTGGTTGCGGCTGCGCAGCATTGAGGGCACGTATTTGCGCGCGGCCCAAAACACCGCTACCGCAATGATGGCAAAGTTCAGACCGGACAGTAGAAGGTGCGTGCTATGCACGCTCCAACCGATTTTGCGGGCGAGCCATTGAACCGGCTTGGCGTGTTTTAGATCCGCGTGTTCTTCGTCTTCTCCGGCGGCCTCGCGCGTTTCCCTGACCAGCTCTCCCGCGATACCCGGGTGCTGGTCGGCTTGTTTCTGGGGCGGCTGTGAAGGCTGGGCCGTGGATCGTTGTTGCGCGCTTGCGGGTGTGGGAAGCGCAGAGGTGGCCGCGAACAGCATGAGCGCAAGCGCCGATCCCCATACGAAACGCCCTGTCCAAAACAATCTCATTGCCCACCGACCGGGATGGGAGACGCCACGGGGCGCAGGACGATCCGCACTATATCGACGGCGAGCCTCGCTGCGTCCGACTGTAGCTTCTCCATGGCCTGCTTCTTGTCCTCTTCTATCGCGGCGCGGGACTGCTCAACTTGTTCCTCAGCTCGCGTGCGCGCCTGGTTCACGGCTTGCATGCGCGTCTGGCTGGCTTGCTGGCGGCGGCCTTCCTGGTTCTTGAAGATCTTCTGGCGCGCTTCCCGAACGCGCTGCTCATAGTCGGCCGTTCGGGCCTCGGCGGCGGCGATATCGGCGTGCGCTTTTTCCACCGCCCCCTGAGTGCGGGCGCGGCGCTCGTTGAGCACTGCGGTAAGCGGTCGATGAACCAGGAAATTATAAAAAATGGATAACGTCGCCAACAGGATGATGGTAGGCACGGCTCCGAGCAGTAATTCGCCTAGTTGTCTGAGCGTCTGATCCATTTTCTGATGATCGAACTGATTCTACGATTTGCTGACCGAATCCTCGGTGATCGTTGTGGCTGATTCTGGGAAGAAGAGCCTCTTCTAAAACCAATAAAACTAACACTATGGCGAGGATGGTGTCAATGACCTGGGTCACAACGAGAGCAGGTAAGATTTTCCAAATTGGGATTGCAAGTTGATCCTTGACAATCGATGCGGAGGGTCTACCATGGAACTATCACCTCCGATCCCAGTCCGGATCGAATGGGCCGATAGCCAAGGAAGAGTCACCGCTTCTTGGCTGGCGGCCCATTTTAATCTAGCTATCGATTCCGCATCAAAAGTTGCAGCGGTACTGCGAATCGAACAGGGCGCTTGGTTGTGAAATGAAAAGCCCGCCCAAGAGGAAACTTGGGCGGGGCGAGTACCAAAACTGCTAGCGAGTTGTCGCTAGCACCGGTTCGCGTTCTTCGATAGGAACAAATTTTCTTACATCGTGTCCGGTATAGACCTGTCGCGGACGAGCGATCTTCTGCTCGGGGTCGGTGATTAGCTCTTGCCACTGTGCCAGCCAGCCCGCGGTGCGCGGAATGGCGAACAGCACGGTGAACATCTCCGGCCTGAAGCCCATAGCCTGATAGATAATTCCGGAGTAGAAATCCACGTTGGGATAGAGCTTGCGGCTGACGAAGTATTCATCCTCCAGCGCGATCCGCTCCAGTTCGAGAGCGATGTCAAGTTTCGGATTTCCGCCAGTGACCGCGAACACTTTCTCAGCCGTCCACTTGATGATTTTGGCGCGCGGATCGTAGTTCTTATAGACGCGGTGGCCAAAACCCATCAGTTTCACTTTGCCTTCTTTGACTTTATTGATGTAGGCAGGGATATTTGCCTTGGAGCCGATTTCATCAAGCATCACGAGAACGGCTTCATTGGCTCCGCCGTGCAGAGGCCCAGCCAGAGCCGCTGCCGCAGCCGCGGTTGAAAGGTAGGGGTCGGCCTGGGAACTGCCCACGGCGCGCATAGCATTAGTGCTGCAGTTCTGCTCGTGGTCGGCGTGCAGAATAAAGAGAATGTCCAACGCACGCGCGATAACCGGGTTGGCCACATACTTCGGTTCCACCATCTTCCAAAGCATGTTCATGAAGTTTTCCGGATAGGTCAAGTCATTATCCGGATAAACATACGGATAGCCGAGACTGTGCCGATACGAGAACGCCGCGATGGACGGCACCTTGCCGATCAGCCGTTGGATCTGGTGCAGGCGGTTGGCGGGATCGAAAACGTTTCTCGACTCGGGGTAGACGGAGGACAACGCTGCCACCGAACTGATCAGCATGGACATGGGGTGGGCGTTGTAGCGGAAGCCTTCCATGAACTTCTTCGTGTTCTCATGCAGCATGGTGTGATGGGTGATCTGGTCGACCCAGGTTTCGAGATCGTTGCGACTTGGCAGATCGCCGAACAGCAACAGGTAGGCGACCTCAAGGTAAGTACAGTGTTCGGCCAATGCTTCAATAGGGTAGCCGCGATAGCGAAGAATACCGCGATCGCCGTCGATGAAGGTGATGGCGCTCCTGCAGGACGCAGTATTCATGAACGCCGGATCGTAGGTCATGAGCCCGAAATCCTCAGGCCCGGTTTTGATCTTCCGCAAATCCATGGCCCGGATTGTGCCATTCTCAATCGGCAGACTGTAATTTGTGGCGGTGCGATTATCAGTAATTGTGAGACTGTTTGATGCCATGAGTCAATTCTCCTTATTTACCGCTACCCGGGAGCCAACCACGGAGAGCTAAACTGGGCGAGACTTAATTCATCCTGACTCCTCGGAACCTGCGCACACAATGCTCTGGCGACGATATTTTCTGTTTTCTTGCCGAGTGACGCAGTGCGCCGCCTCACTCAAGCTTGTGACGAAAGTCACTCGCAACGGCATGTCGCGGACGGCCGCTTAACTAGGCCTTCTTCCTTAAACCTCTTTCTACACTCTTCTTCCCTCGCTTTCCACGATTCGAATGGCCCAGGGTGGGTCAGAGGGGATATCCAGTCGGCCATGCCCTACCGGAATCTATCCCATTAGAAGATTCTTATCCTAGTCTGCATAGTAGTACCATCTCTGTCCGCCACCCCGACGGATGGTGCCATCCAACGCTTGCCGCGAATGGCTTTAGAAATTAACGCGAGGCTCGACAAGGAGCATCGATGATGCGAAGAATTGGCAGTAAATGTTGTTTGTTGTTCACACTCTGTTTCGCGGCGATAACCGTCTCAGCTCAGAGTAACTA
>JBAVAA010000292.1:0-5243 GCA_049585515.1 Terriglobales bacterium
AAGCTTGAACGTCGCAACCCAAGCCCCTAAGGGGGTCTCTGACCTAGAAAATCTTGTGGTATCGCTGAAGCGATACCCTGATACGAAGCTAGATACATAACCTGAGTTTATTTCACAGGCCGCAGCAGCCAACCTCGACTAGGATATCCCCATAGGATCTCCCTATGAACCTGCGTCGAACCATCGAGCCGGTCATTATGGACGCAGAAGAGCGCTTTGAAGGCTTCGAAAACCTGATGCCCTTCAAGGTGCATAACATTCTCCTAGTTTCGAGTCTCTACGATTCTTTCATCCTGCGCGAAGACGGACGGCTTAACGAACTGCTCATTGACCAATCGCTAGAGCTGAGCCCGGAACACGTTCCCGGAATCACGCAGGTTTCTTCCTGCGCCGAAGCGGCGGAACTGGCGCGCTCGCAGCACTTCAACCTCATCGTAACCAACCTTGCGGTCGGCGAGATGAACGCGGCGCAGTTGGCGCGCGAAGTAAAGCAGGCCGGGCTGGACGTTCCCGTCGTGGTGCTGGCTTACGACTATCGCGAGATCAAGAGTTTCGTGGCGCGCAATCCGATGACCGACATTGAGCGTATTTTTCTGTGGCAGGGCAATGCCCGCATCCTGATCGCGATCGTCAAGTACATCGAAGATCAACGCAACGTCGAGCACGACACGCAGGCCATGGGCGTGCCGGTATTGCTGGTGGTGGAAGACAACATCCGCTATTACTCATCGTTTCTGCCAGTGATCTATACCGAGCTGATCAAGCAATCGCGGCGCGTGATCCAGGAAGGCATCAACGTGGCGCATAAGCTGGTGCGACTGCAGGCGCGGCCGCGAATCCTGCTGAGTTCGGACTTCGAAGACGCGGCCCGGCTGGTGCAGGAATATCGCAACTACCTGTTCGGCCTGGTATCGGACGTGGAGTTTCCATGGGAGGGCAAGCTCAATGCGGACGCGGGTTTTGAACTCGCGCGCATGATGAAAAGCCTGGTGCCGGACGTGCCCGTGGTGCTGCAAACCAGCCGCACCGAGTTTCGCCCGCGGGCGCACGCGGAGGGCTATTCATTTCTGCGCAAACGCTCTCCCACGCTGTTGAAGGATCTGCGCGAGATATTGACCGAGCAGTTCGGGTTTGGCGACTTCGTCTTTCGCCTGCCGGATGCGAGCGAAGTGGGGCGGGCGAAAGACATGAGCGAACTGGAAGAGCAACTCCAGATTGTTCCCGAGGAAAGCATCGTCTTTCACTCACAGAGCAACCATTTTTCGCATTGGCTGATGGCGCGCACCGAGTTTGCGCTGGCCGCCAAACTTCGTCCACGAAAGGTTTCGGATTTTGCCAGCCCCGAGCATCTGCGCCGCGATCTGATCGAATCGATCAACGAGTACCGGCGAGAACAGAGCGAGGTCCTGATCGGCGACTTTCGCGCCGACACGTTCAAGCCCTCGGAATCAAGTTTTCTGCGGATCGGCTCCGGATCGCTGGGCGGCAAGGCTCGCGGGCTCGCGTTTGTACGACACTTATTGCGAAAAAGCCGCATGACGCGCCGCTTTTCCGGTGTTCGCATCTCGGTGCCTCCGGCTGTCGTGCTGGCGACGGGTGTGTTCGATCAATTCGTCGCCGAAAATAACCTGCTGGATTTTGCCCTGGATTGCGAGGATGACACTGAAATTCAGCGGAGATTCCTGGCCGCGCCGCTCTCCGCCTCCCTCAACAAAGACCTGAAAGCCTTCCTCGTGGAGGTGAATCATCCCCTGGCGGTGCGCTCGTCCAGCCTGCTGGAGGACTCGCAGTATCAACCATTCACCGGCGTCTATGAGACATTCATGCTGGGGAACCAGCAAGCCAATTTGGATGATCGGCTGGCGGCGCTCAGCGAAGCCATCCGGCGCGTCTATGCCTCGACGTTCAGCCGCCACGCAAAGGCTTACGTGCGGGCGACCCCCTACCGCTTGGAAGAAGAAAAGATGGCGGTGATACTCCAGCAGGTCGTGGGCACGCCCCACGGGCAGCGGTTTTATCCGGATTTTTCGGGAGTGGTGCGCTCGCGCAATTTTTATCCAGTGCCGCCGATGGCGTTCGAGGATGGCATCGCGGCCGTCGCGCTGGGACTGGGGCGCGCGGTGGTGGATGGCGGGAAATGCCTGACTTTCTGCCCGCGCTATCCGCGCAACCTGGTGCAGTTTTCCTCGGTTGAAGACATCCTGTCGAACTCGCAATCGGAATTCTGGGCTTTGGAGATGGATGGCACTTCGGACGGCCGTCCCGGGCACTGGCAGGAGAGGCGGTTCGGTCTCGATGCTGCTGAGAGCGATGGCACGCTGCAGGCCGTCGCGTCCACTTACTCCCGAGATAATCATGCTATCTACGATGGAGTAAGTCGGCCGGGAGCGCGCGTCGTAACCTTTGCTCCCATGCTCAAGCAGAGCACGTTCCCCCTGGCTGAGATTCTCGATGAACTGGTGCGGGCGGGTGAAGATGGCCTTGGTAATCCGGTGGAAGTCGAATTTGCGGTGCGTCTGGCCCAGTCGGTCTCTGCTAGAGACGCGGCTAGTTACGCCTCAGGCAGCAGCAACGGATCGCAAGTCGCCGAGTTTGGGTTCCTTCAGATACGGCCGCTAACGCTGGCGCGCGACACCGAGGACTTAGTTCTCGACGATGTGCAACCGGAGCGCTTGATCTGCCGGGGCAGCAAAGTTCTGGGCAATGGCCTCATCGAAAATCTTTACGATGTGGTGGTGGTCGATTCGCAGCGCTTCGAGCGCAGTCGCAGCCAGGAAGTGGCGCAAGCAGTGGCCAAGTTCAATCGCCTGCTGCAGGGAAAGAACCGGCCCTATCTGCTGATCGGGGTTGGGCGCTGGGGATCGACCGAACCCTGGCTCGGCATTCCGGTGGAATGGGACGAGATCTCCGGCGCGCGGGTGATTGTTGAGGCTGGATTCCGCGACTTTCGCGTCACCCCATCGCAGGGCAGCCACTTCTTCCAGAATCTCACCGCCTTCCAGATCGGCTACTTCACGGTGAATCCAGATGCCGGCGAAGGCTCGGTCGATTGGCGCTGGCTAATGGAACAGGCGGCCATGGACGAGGAAGGCTGTGTCCGTCATCTGCAATTCGCGGAACCGATCCGCGTCGTTATGAACAGCCGCACCAGTCAAGGCGTAATCTTCAAACCGGAAGCGACCGATGAGGGACAGATCGAGATTTGATTGCGGTCAGAACTTTCGTCCCGACCCAAGTGTGCTGCAGGCGGACCGTTTAGGCCCGCCTTTTTTCTCCGTTTGCCACATTTCACACAACGGGCGCATGGAAAGTCAGAATCTGCTCGGCATTACTTCGCTATAGGGACCTGCGCGTTGGCCACTACCTGCCAATGGCCATCTCGCTTTTGGAAGACATGGAGGCTGCGGTGAGACTCAGTGACTTCCTTGCCGTTCTCCATCCCCTTTGTGGTTCCGCGGTGGGTCATCACAACAACGTCAGGGCTTAGCATCTCGAATTTATATTCGTCAGCCTTGTAAGAAGCGTTCTGGAGGCTAGAGCTTGTAGCTATATTGTCGGCGATCATCTCTTTCTTATCTTGCGCTTCGCCCTTGGTACCGATAGCCAGCAGGTTGTCGCCGATAATTTTGTCCAGCTTGGCGGAGTCCGCTCCGGCTTCACCCCATTGTTTGTCGAGGGAAATCAGAGTCTGTTGAACGTCCTTCGGTACATCCTTGGCCTGGGCGCCGAGAGCCAGCGCTACAACGGTACACAACACGGCAATCGCAAAAATGGGCTTCATAGGTAGGGCTCCTTTAATGTAATGGTTAACTGACGGAAAGGGCTAAGCGACTGGTCATTACGACGTAAAATCACTCGATGTCGCCGCCAAGACGACATGATGCTACGCTGCAGATAGGAGACTGTCAATCGACGCTCTTAGAAATTCGCTGGTTCTCAGACTCGCGTCCCTGCGGTTGTTCTAATTCTCTCCCCCCGATACGCTGCTTCCCCACATTGCGCTGCTCCCCCACATTGCACTGCTCCCCCACATCGCGCTGCTTCCCCACATCGCGCTGCTTCCCCACATTGCGCTGCTTCCCCACAGAGCGCTATTCGCCGACACGGAACCAGCGGAGGTCGCCGACGTGCCGGGGACGAACTGTACCGGCCCCCAAACGGCGGCGTTAGACCATGTGGGAGAGGAATTCCAAACCGCCGAAGGATCGTCAGCGAGGAACACCTGATCGGTTTTCGTATTGAAAGTCGCAACAGGAGACATGGCCGTGCCTTTTGCCACATCGGTGCTGTTCAGAGCGGCCTCGACGTCCACGTAACCCGCACCGACCGTGAAAATATCGTACTGGTCGGTGTAAGTAATTCCGGTCGTAGGATCTGTCGTGCTGCTGGACATCGGGAACGACTTATAAGCCGTCTTCATCAGACGCGCCTTTACCTGGTCGGGCGTGAGGCTTGGACTCTTCTGCAATAAATCGGCGACGACTCCGCTGACCACTCCCGCAGCCATGCTGGTTCCACTCAGGGTGAAGTAACTGGAAGACGACGCGGAGCTGCCTCCGTTCATGTAGTAGCTGTACGGCACATGGTTGGCGGGAAACTCGCTGTAGAGCGTCGAATTTGGCGCTTCCAGCGATGTAAGCAGGTTGCCGGGCGCAACGATATCGGGCTTCACGACCGCATCAATCACGGTCGGGCCTTTGGAGCTGTAACTCGCAATCAGATCATCGACGCGCGTGGGTGTACCCATCGGCTTCATCGCGCCCACGGTAATTACATACGGATCGTTGCCCGGGGAAGTAACCGTGGCATAGCCGTCGGTGGGCTGGTAGCGGCCATTATTGCCTGCCGCCACGACCACTACAATTCCATCGTTCCAGGCCTTCTCCACCGCCTGACACAGCGGATCGAGTTTGTAACTTTCGTAAACCGCGCGGCCCAGCGATAGGTTGATCACGCGAATGTTGTAAGTCGATTTCAGAGAGATCGCCTCATTGATCGCAGCGATCACCTCGCTATCGGTGCCGGTGCCGTTCGCATCCAGTACTCGCAGGTTGACGATTTTTGCGCCCGGAGCAATTCCCTTGAAAGTCTTGGTATAGGAAGGCCCGGTAGAGCTCAGACCATCTCCGGCAATCAGGCCGGCGATATGTGTACCGTGCCCGTACTGATCGTTAGCGTTAGAGTTTCCTGTAACAAACGACTGTGGGTGTTGAAAAAGTCCCTCCACAGAATGGCTTTTTATC
>JBAVAA010000293.1:0-5062 GCA_049585515.1 Terriglobales bacterium
GCTTTGCTTTGTCTGCTGCTGGAGCTGCGCAGTGAGCTGGGGATTGTGCTCTCGGTGGCGCACGTCAACCACAAACTGCGCGGAGAAGAGTCGGAGGAGGACGAGCGCTTTGTCGCTAAAGTAGCACAGCAGTGCGGGCTCGAATTGCGTGTTTGCGCGGCACCTCTTATTGACCAGTCGAATTCAAAAATCAGTTCCGGCATCGAGGCGACGGCACGTCGGCTGCGCTACGATTTTTTTCGCTGTCTGGCGCGTGAGGGGCGGGTCGGCAAGATCGCGACGGCGCACACGCTCGACGATCAGGCGGAGACCGTGCTACTTCGCATCTTTCGCGGAACCGGTATTCGCGGGCTATCGGGCATTCATCCGCGAGTCGTCTTTCAGGAAGAGGGACGCGTGTTCGGCGAGCTGTTGCGGCCCCTGCTAGGCTTTCGGCGCGCTGCCTTGCAGGAATTTCTGCGCGAATGCAACCAGACCTGGCGGGAGGATTCGTCAAATCAGGAAATGGCTTTCCTTCGGAATCGCGTTCGACATCGGTTGCTGCCCCTGATCGGAAGGGAATTTGGCGAGGCCGCCATCGAACACATGGCTGAGTTGGCGGAAATCGCCCGCGCCGAGGACGAGCATTGGGAATCTGGCCATCCCGGGATCGCGGGGTCGTCCTTCCCAGGAGCGCTGTTTTCAGGAGAAAAAACCACTGATAGAGTCGGCTTAACAGGATGTGAGCAAGTAACCGATAGCGTCGGCCTCGAATCAGGGTATCGCTTCAGCGATACCGCAAGCTGCGCGAAATCGGACGCCCCTTTAGGGGCTGAGCTGCGGCCCGAGACACCGCACTCCGTGCGACTATCGCTGACGACATTGCTCGCCCTCCCCCTCGCGGCGCAGCGGCGCCTGATGCGCGCCTGGGTCGAGGCCAATGCCGCTGACTTGGCTGTCTCGTTCCGGCTGATAGAGGAAGCGCTCGAACTAGCGCGCGGAACCACAGGCCGAAAACTGGAACTCCCGGGCGGTCGTAATTGTCGCCGGCGAAATCTTCGCCGCGGACGGCAGGAGCTCGTGTTGGAGTCCGAGGCTGGCAGCGCACAAGACCACGAGCGGCAACATCCTCAGGGCTATGAATACACATTGACCGTGCCGGGTGTGATCGAGGTTCCGGAACTTGGCGCGACGATCGAAGCGCGCATGGTCGATGCGAACGAAGTTCCGGAACAGGAGCGCGGGCAGTTGCTCGATGTGGAGCGCCTTCCTGGAAAGCTTCTGATCCGCAACTGGCGGCCGGGAGATCGTTATTGGCCAGCCCACACCGCAGCGGCCAAAAAAGTGAAAGAGTTGCTCAGCGACCGCCATCTGACCGGAGCGCAGAAGAAGCTCTGGCCGGTGGCAGTGGCAGAATGCCAAGGGCTCGTGTGGATGCGCGGATTCGCCGTTCCGGCGGCTTTTCGTGCGCCGGCCGAAGCCGCGCAAGCGATTTGGATTCGGGAGACGGCAGGCATGATGTAACATGCCATGGTTAGAGGCAATGGTTAGCGCTACACGATTAGAGCTATACGATAGGCTTGCACGCTTGAGAGTTATAGCGCTGGAGGCGTCTCATCTACTATGAGTGCTCTGCCCAATGCCGGGTTACGTCAGGTGATCTCGGCCGACCACATTCAAAAAAGAATCCGCGAACTGGGGCGCCAGATTTCCGACGACTATCGCGGCCAGACCGTGGTTGCGCTCGGGATTCTGGAGAACAGCTTTCTGTTCATGGCCGACCTCGTCCGGGTGATCGACTCGCCGGTTGTTTGCGCCTTTATCAAGCCGAACTACAAGCAGAGCACGCAGGGCGAATCCCCGTTGCTGGAGATTTTCTTTAGCCACGAACTGCCCATCGCCGGCAAGCACGTGCTGCTCGTGGAGGGATTGGTCCACTCCGGCGTGACCACCGAATTTCTCATGAGCGACCTGCGCGGGCGCGGCGCGGCCTCCGTGAAGCTGGCCACGCTGCTCGATCGCCAGTCCGCGCGCCGGGTCAAATTGCAGCCCGATTATTTCGGATTTCTGGTGGATGACGCCTTTCTCTGCGGCTATGGCCTGGGCAATCCGGAGCAGACCGGACGGAACCTCCCCTACGTGGCGGCGACGACCTGAACGGAGTCGGTATGAACAGTATCGCAAAGACTTTAGTTTTCTGGATCGTCATTGTGGTGAGCGCTTTCTTGCTGTGGCAGACAGTGAAGTCCGGCAATTCTCCCCGTGCGGTCGCAGAGATCAGCTATTCCGATTTTCTGACCAGGGTCGCGGGCGGCCAAGTCGGCTCGGTTACGATTGCAGGCAGCGTAGTGAATGGAGTGGATGCGAAAGGCGGCAGTTTTCGCGTCATTGCACCGGCAAACCAGACAGCCATGCTTGAGACCCTTCAGCAGCACGGCGTGAGTATCTGGTTTAAGGAAACGCCCGGACAGAATTGGCCGAACTGGCTCCTCAATCTGGCCCCACTGGTTCTTCTAGCGGCTCTCTGGTTCTTCATGGTCCGCCAGATGCAGAAGCGTCGCTCTGGCGGCGATGGACCATCGGCTTACCCGCCCCCACCGGACGCCAAGATCCGCTTCGGCGCGTGACCTCTGTCACTTCCCTTCGTACCCCCCTTTTCTCTGGAAAAGGTCTAGAATTGTGTGGCAGGCTTTTTCCAGTCGAATTTCCGCCTCCGGCATCTAAAGGATAGCGGTGGCATCTTTCGGCCTGAAGGGTGCCGCCCTTAGAGGAGTTTTAGGTGAATTCTACGATCAAGACGGTAGCTTTCTGGGCGATCATTGTGGTGTCGGCCTTCCTGCTGTGGCAGGTAGTGAAAACCGGTAGCAACGCCACGAAAGAAAAGAAAATCGACTTTTCCGAATTTCTGGCAGACATCGATCAGGGCAACGTCCGCGATGTGACGTTCTCCGGCCAGGAAGCGAAAGGCACGCTAAAGAATCCCGAGGGACCGTTCCGCACCACGGTGCAGCCCGGGAGCTATCCCGAACTCTACAACAAACTTACTGCCAAGAATGTTCACTACGGCTTCAACGACATCAGCAACGGCACCTGGCCGAGTTGGATTCTGAACCTGGCCCCGCTGGTTCTGCTCGGCGCGCTCTGGTTCTTCATGATCCGCCAGATGCAGACGGGTGGAAACAAGGCGTTGTCGTTCGGCAAGAGCCGTGCGCGTCTGCTCTCCATGCAGCAGAAAAAGATCACGTTTAAAGACGTGGCCGGCGTGGATGAGGCGAAAGAAGAACTCCGCGAAATTATCGAATTCCTGCGTGAAGCGCAAAAATTTCAGAAACTCGGCGGGCGCATCCCCAAAGGCGTGCTGTTGGTCGGACCTCCTGGAACGGGTAAGACCTTGCTGGCACGCGCCGTTGCCGGCGAAGCGAACGTTCCTTTCTTTTCGATCTCCGGATCTGACTTCGTGGAAATGTTCGTCGGCGTAGGCGCAAGTCGCGTGCGCGACCTCTTCGAACAGGGCAAGAAGAATGCTCCCTGCATCATCTTCATTGACGAAATCGACGCCGTCGGACGTCACCGCGGCGCCGGCCTCGGCGGTGGACACGACGAGCGCGAGCAGACTTTGAATCAGCTCCTCGTCGAGATGGACGGCTTCGAATCAAACGAAGGCGTCATCCTGATGGCGGCAACCAACCGCCCCGATGTGCTTGATCCAGCGCTGCTGCGGCCAGGACGTTTCGACCGGCGCGTGGTGGTGAATCGTCCCGATGTTCGCGGACGCGAAGAAATTCTGCGCGTGCACACCCGCAAGATCCCTCTCGCCGATGATGTCGAACTCAACGTTCTGGCTCGCGGCACTCCCGGCTTCTCCGGCGCCGACTTGGCCAATATGGTGAATGAAGCGGCATTGGCAGCGGCAAGGCAGAATCGCAAGGCCGTCCTGATGTACGACTTCGAAGTCGCAAAAGACAAAGTGCTGATGGGCGTGGAACGCAAGTCGCTCCTGCTCTCCGACGAGGAAAAGAGGAACACCGCGTACCACGAGGCCGGACACGCACTGGTGGCGGCGATGCTTCCGCACTCCGATCCGGTGCACAAAGTCACTATCATTCCGCGTGGCATGGCGCTCGGCCTGACCATGCAGTTGCCGACCGACGATCGCCACAACTACTACAAGAATTATCTCGACACGCAGATCGCTATCCTCATGGGCGGCCGCATCGCGGAAGAGCTTTTCCTGAACCAGATGTCGACCGGCGCTGGTAACGACATTGAGCGGGCCACCGAACTGGCGCGCAAGATGGTTTGCGAGTGGGGCATGAGCGACTTGGGGCCGCTGACTTTCGGCAAAAAAGAAGAGCAGATATTCCTGGGACGCGAAATCGCGCAACACCGCGACTACAGCGAAGCGACCGCCATCCAGATCGATGAAGAAGTCAAGAAGATGGTGAGCGTCGGCTACGCAACGGCGAAGAAGATACTCTCCGAGAATCGCGAGACGTTGATCCAGATTGCCCAGGCGTTAATCGAACGCGAAGTGCTCGATGCCGCCGAGATCAAGTTGCTGGTCGACGGACAGAACCTGCCGCCAATCAAGCCGCTGCCCGCAAAGACTGACGACGGCGTGCAGCAGGTGATCAAGCCAGACCGTGTTCCCGCCAAAAGCGGCGAACGCCCAGCCACAGCCTAGGAGCAATTGGGTAGGGCACGCCTTCAGCCGTGCCGAACACTGCCCAGCAAAAACCGGCTTTAGCCGCTGAGGGCGGGGCGGCAAAAAATAAGGATCGAATTACCGGGCGGCCAATTCGCCGCCTTTCTTTTTTACCGCGCCCGGCAGCACCGCAACCACCGCCAAAATCACGAAAAATGGATCAATCGGCCGCCGATAATAAACCTCCGGACTCGTAATGTAGTAAATCAGCGGAAACGAAAATAACACCAGCGCATAAGGCAGAGCCCCCAACCAATGCGCGCGGAGCGCGCGCCACAGCCCGAGCAGCGCGAGAACACTGAGCGTGCTGCAGAAGAAAACGTTCGGCGGATCAAGCGGTTCCTGCTGAAGATAAACGCGATCGAAACTCCAGTAGCC
>JBAVAA010000294.1:0-5985 GCA_049585515.1 Terriglobales bacterium
GTGTGCATTGTTCGCAAGGGTTGTGAAAGGGTACAAATATATGGTGTTTCCAAGACAACCCAGTCCGTTCCGTATGAATCTTTCAACCACATCCCGTCATCCTTAAGGCTTTGGAGGAAAACAAAAATGGCACCAGCTGTGGAAGAAGCAAAGAAAATGGCGCATGAACTGCCACCCCTGCCGTACGACTACACGGCGCTCGAACCCACCATCGACGAAAAGACGATGCATCTGCATCACGACATGCATCATGCCGCCTACGTCAAGAACCTGAACACGGCGCTGGACAAGCATCCCGAACTCTACAAGAAAACCCCCGAAGATCTCCTCCGCGACCTGAATGCGATTCCCGAAGACATCCGAAGCGCCGTCCGCAACAATGCCGGAGGCCACGTCAACCACACCATGTTTTGGCACATCATGAAGCCGCACGGCGGAGGCGATCCGACCGGCACCATTGCCGAAGTAATCAAGAAGACCTTCGGCGACTTCAAAAGTTTTCAGGAAAAATTCAACGCCGCCGGTGCAGGCCAGTTCGGCAGCGGATGGGTATGGCTGGCAGGAGACGGAAAAGGCGAAGTGAAAATCCTGAGTACCCCGAATCAGGACAATCCCATTTCGCAAGGACTGAATCCCATCTTCGGCAATGACGTATGGGAGCACGCCTACTATCTGAAATACAACAACCGCCGTCCCGAATACCTGCAAGCCTGGTGGAACGTAGTCAACTGGGATGAAATCAACAAGCGCTACCAGTCGTCGCTAAAGAAGTAATGCTTTGGCTCGTGTGGGGACGGGCGCCTCGCCCGTCCCGCCGAGCGCAGCTCGGCTTGACTCAACCCCGAAAGAACGCTCCAATCTGCCCCCAATACTTCCGAACGATCAACTCCGTACTCAAGTGTCCGCCGCGCCGCAGCAACTTCAGTCTCACGCCCGTAATCCGCGCAAGTTTCTGAACCGACCGATAAGGAATATAGGGATCATCCTGCGCATGAAACATCATGACCTTCGAAGCGGTGACTTCCTCCGCATGATGCAACGGGCTATAAAACCCGCCACCACGGAGTTTGTTCCAGTTCTTGTCAGACAGCCGATATCCATCCCCAAACGCCGCGCGAATATAGGCCGCATAACTAGGATTTGAAGTCTCTTTCTTCTGCTCACGCGGAAGAATTGCCCAATCCACCACCGGACAATTAGCGACCACTCGCTTCACCCGAGGATCAAGCGAACAAAGAATAGCGGCGGTCCCGCCAAAACTTCCACCAATCACAAACAGTTCATCCACCGAAACGCGAAATCGCCGTCCAAATGCAAGCTCTCGAAACTCCGTCGCCAACCCGCCAATCACATCCAGGATATCCAGATGAGGCGACCGCTCCAGAAACTCCCCGCCACTCTCCCAAGCCCCGCGATAGCGCGGATAAAACACCCAGTATCCCTTCGCGGATAGAAATTCCGACAAAGATTGTTTGCGAGGAATCGAAGGCATCCCATCGCAAAGAATGATCGCCTTCTGCGTGTTTCCGGATCGAGCGGGAGGCAGGAACTCCGTGACAATGTCGCGGGCGAATCGTGTCCTGTACATCTGCACTAATACACTCCCAGATCGCGAGCCGACACCCAGTTCCCCGAATACTCCTTGCCAATCTGCTCCACCAGGTCCGCCTCCGGCAATTTCTCCAAAACCTGGTGATACACCACCAGCAGCCTAGGCCGCGCCCGCCGCGCAATATCCCCTAACTCTGCCGGTGAAGTATGAAAGGTGGCGAAATATTCCTTCCAGTGCGCTTCTTTCAGCTCCTCGCCATGCGGATTGAAGACCTCGTGCAGCAGCACATCGCATCCATCGCAGGCCTTCACCACTTCATCGGTCGGCGCGGTATCGCCTGAAATCACAATCTTCCGGTCCCCAGTCTCGAACTTGTACCCATAAGCTTCCTTCCAAATTCCATGCTTCACCGGAAACGCTGTGACCGTGACATTCTCGTCCCGATAAACCATTCCCGGCTGAATCTCATGCACATTAACCTTGTATCCCGTAGCGTTGGCCTGCTCCAGTCCCCGCCGCCGAATCCGCACATCTTCCGTCCAAGCCTTTTCGATGTGCGATGTCATATTCTTCAACCCATGCGGACCATAAGCCTCCAGCGCCTCTTTCCGTCCCAGCACCCACGGCGAAAAAATCAGGTCCGGATACCCCAGGGTGTGATCAGAATGCAGATGAGTGATAAAAACAATCTTCAGCTCCTTGGCCTTGAGTGCCGCAATGCCATTCTTCTCCGCCGCCGCCGCTCGCCGCACCACTCCAGGACCGCAGTCGATCAAATACGCCCGATCGTTCACCACCACCGCCACCGCCGGCCCCCACCGCTCTGGATCGGCGCTAGGATTCCCCGTTCCCAAGACGACGACACGAGTCGGCGACGCAGGATGGTCTTCAGCAAACCCGCCCGCACAAAAAGCAATCGCCAGCGCCAGCCCGAGAGAAACTTTCATCGTTCGAAAAGTTTTCACCATTCCGCCTGCCTTGACACCGGCTCCCCCAGGTGACTAAACTCCTTTACCACTGCGGCATTTCGCCCCGCAGATCACTCTAACCGGCAATTCTTGTTTCCTACTGGAGGCCCCCATGACCATCTCCCAGCCCTCGAAATTCGCCCTCACGCTCGTACTGCTCGCGCTGGTCTTCGCCATCGCCACCGCTCAGGTCGCCGCTGCTCAGTTGCAGATCGGATCCGGCAATACCGCCTTTGCCGATCCTCCCGTCCCACATCCCCCCACAACGCCCTGCGTGGTCACACTCTATCAACAACTCAAGTTCGCCGACTTCAGTCCCAAGAGTTTCACATACACTCCGCCCGCGGCCTGTCCCGGCCCGTGGGCCAAGGTTATTCTCCAGGCCAATTTCTCCATCAACCAGGGTCGCCAGTACGATCGCACCGCCAACATCTGGATCGGCCCCACCAACATCTATTTCGGCACGACCTCCGAACCGTCTCACAACGTCGCCCGCCACTGGCATGTCGAACGCGACCTCACCGACTATAGTTCGATTTTCACGGTCGCGCAGGACGGCACAGTCGATCTTGGAAACCTGGTCGATTCCACATATACCGGAATCCTCCACGGTTCAGCCGACATCCTGTTCTATCCGCTGGAACAGAATCAACTGCCGCCGCGTACCGCCGATCAGGTTATCGCTTTCTCAGGCGGTTCCATGGGAGGCACCGTCGCCCTCAACACGACAACCGATCTGCTCGAACAAACTCTAACCTTGCCGACCAATATCACAGACCTCTACTTCGACGTCTTTGCCCAAAGCCAGTCGAACGACGAGTTCTGGTACACCTGCGTTCCCAACGACGTGGCCAACGAACTGGAAAGCTGCCCAGGCACGGCCTTCCGCGAATCCGAAGTCACCATCGACGGTACCCCCGCCGGCGTGGCTCCCGTTTATCCCTGGATCTACACCGGAGGCATCGATCCCTATCTGTGGCGCCCGATCCCCGGCGTTCAGACCATGAACTTCCAACCGTACCGCGTCAATCTCACGCCTTTCGCCGCGCTGCTCGACGACGGCCAGCCCCACACCATAGCTCTGAGCGTTTTCAACGCAGATAGCTATTTCTCAGCCACCGCATCGCTCCTGCTATATCTGGATTACAATTCCACCCAAGTTACGGGAGCCGTGACCGAGAATACCCTTACCGCGCCTGATCCCAGCATTACCGAAAACATTCATACCGCGACGAATGGCAACATCCAGGGAGCCGTGAACACGAAGTCAAGCCACAATTTCAAAATCTCCGGATACATCAACAGCGCCTTCGGGCCGGTCACCACCACCGTCGCGCAAGATATCAACTTCTCCAACCTCCAGTCTTTCAAAGTCTTTCCCTTGCTCTACGTGCAGAACATCAATCAGAACACGACCATCCATTCCGTAGTGACCACGCACAACGCGGGCGGCACCTTCACCGACGCGGTCAACAACGATTGGCCTCTCAAGCTGGACATCAGTCTGCTCTTCAACCCCGACGGCTCCGGAAGCCAAACCACGACGACCAACCAGTACTACGAACGGGACCAACAGGCCCGCCACGACGGACAGGCCACGTCCTTCAGCCTGACTCGCAACCGCGTGACGCCGGCCGATACTTTGTTCTTCGCTCCCGGCTTCGTCGTTACCGGCAACCAGGACCAGTCGAGCGCGCAAAACTATTTCTCCGCCGATTCGACGGGATACTGCTACAGCCGAATCATCACCGCCAATACCGGAGTATTAACCAGCATCACCGATGGCCAAGGCTGCAACTAGCCCACGCAGGGGCGGACGCATTCTTTCGACTTCGCTGAGAACCCGCCCCTGCCAAGCGAAGCGAGGCGGTTGAGAGATGAGAGACTCACTCTAACTGTTCCTAAGCTGTGTATGACTTGTGCAAAATCTGTTTGTCCCGCCAAAATGTTCGCAACGAAATTCCTGCGGGCGTTCTGAAAACCCGCCGTTCGCAAGCCAACTACAAAACATGTTCGACGTAAAATTCATCCTGGCCCGCCACATTGAGTTAAGAACGAGAATTCCACTGTTGCACCATTCTTATGGAATTGACCCGCATTCCTTCTGCGCGTACAGTCGCTCCACCTGACACAGGAACTCTGCCGAGCGGCGACCCTACTCGGCCAACAATCTGAAATAACGAAGACTGGCCCTTTCAAAACGGGCGAAAGAAGTACCTATGAATTTAGAAAGCCCATGGACTGTCTACCGCACCCGCTTCCTCGTGCGCGCCCGTCAACTCACCGAACCACTTGTCTTCACCGACCCGTTGGGCCGCGAACAATCCGGCCGCCCCGGCGACTACCTTGTCGAATCCTCCGACGGCATAAAGAGGATAACCAGCCAGGCCCTTTTTGAAGACATCTATGTGCCACTGGTTCAAACTCATAGAGCGCCGGGCGTCCTCGCCCGGCCAATAGCGAGGGCCGCGTCGGCGGCGCATACGCTGATTTCCAACTGAATACACCTTACAACTTTCGGGCCACAAGGTATTGCGTTTCCCTCTTGACAGGCACCATATACGGGAGTACGTTAAGCATCCCAGAGCACTTTTTGCAGACCTCCTTGGTAAGGAGGCAGGACAGCAAACCCCAGGGGCGAGACTCAAAGTTGAGGTGACTGAGCGTCTCTCTCTATCACGGAAACCATCCCTCCGGAGTGGATGGAAACAGCGGTGACATTCCCCCGGGAGTGGCTCCAGCCATTCCCGGAGGAGTTATTCAACCGATAGGAGCCCCCCGATGGAAGCTTTGAAAGAACTCGTTGCCGCATCCTTTGCCCGCCATGGCATCGTATGCCCAGAGGCCGACTCTCAGTTCCCCCAATCAATCCAGCCTGTCCTCGATGAAAAGATCCGTGATCAACCAAGCCGCGCCGCAGAACCTCTTTTGACCAGCGCGCTCCCGGAGCACAATTTTCGAAAGAGTTTGCAAGGCGACCCTGCTCCATAAGCGAGCGCCCCTCGCACGAGGCGACCGCCAGCCGCGATCCCGCAAGATCTTGGAAATCCGACTTTGAAACATGAAATATGTGGGCTGCTGTGCTAGATCGACTGTTTTTTGCCATCATCTAACCTAGGAGAGGGAAATGCCAGAAGTGCAGATGAAAGACCAGACCAAATCGCAATCCGCCGTCAGCAACACCGCCGTCAATAACGCCGTCGATAAGAAGACGAAGGCTCAAGGCCTGACTTTCCGCCGCTTTTTCACCAAGCCCGGCGTCTCCCCGTATAACGAGGTGGAGTGGGAACTGCGCACCGCTCAGATCACCGACTCCCAGGGAGGCATGATCTTCGAGCAGAAAAATGTAGAAGTCCCCAAAGACTGGTCGATGACCGCGACCAACATAGTCGCCTCGAAATACCTCCACGGACAGATCGGCACCGACGAGCGCGAAACCGGAGTCCGCCAGCTGGTGGCCCGCGT
>JBAVAA010000295.1:0-1961 GCA_049585515.1 Terriglobales bacterium
ATTTACCGTACCCGAGGCATTCTGGAACAGGATGCCCATCAAATCCGTCCCGCTGCAAACGGGCAGCCCGTTCCCGGCTCCGTCAACCGTGAGATTGCTGATCATCACTCCGCTCGTATTCTCTACCAGAAGCTGGGCTGCGATGGGATTGCCGTTGGTACAAAACCCCGAGAACTGACTTGGACATACGTCACTCGTGTTCGCGGCCACACCCCCGGCAGCAGAAATTATCGCGGCATCCTGAGTCGGAGGCGGCGCGGTCGATTGAATCCCTTCGAGAGTAAGCGGGGCGTCGATTACGACCTGTTCCTCGTATTTACCGGGGCAAACTCTAACTGTGTTGGGTGGCGTAAGTGCTTCTACCGCTGTTACCGCGGCTTGGATGGTAGTGTAGTGGGTTCCTGGGGCAGAGCAGAGGCCAACAGCAGTGGACCCGGCAAAGGCCTGTCCGCTGAATGCGGCAATCGCAACCAAAGCTAGGCAAGAGAACAAGAAACTACGAGTAGGGTGCATTGATATTTCCTCCTGGAATGTGTGGGGCGGCTCAGGGGCCTGATGGTGCGGGAAAAGTTAAGGAGTCGCGACGGCGATAATTGTATCCACGCGGACCGGTATTAGCAAATCGACTTAGTCTGGATAAGCTAGTATCTTACATGCGCTCCAATGTTTCTTTTCTTCTATGCACCAAAACGTGGGCAGGGGATCATCGTAAGTAGCGTTGTGACAAGGAGCGTGAGTCCTCTGCCTAGCGCCGGCAATCCGAGCAGTAACCGCCGACTTCGAGCCGCGCCACGACGATATGGAAGCGGCAATCCCGGTCTAACTCCTTTTTCAACGACTCGAATGTTTTGCTGACAAATTCCGTGATCTTTCCGCACCGCAGACATGCCATGTGGATATGATCCCGTCCCAGCTTGCGCTCGTAGAAATGACCTTCGCCGTTCAGGTGCATCAGGTCGAGCTCATCGATCAATCCTTGCCGCTTGAGCAGATCGAGAGTCCGGTAGACGGTGCTGCGATCGACCGACGCGTCCACGGCGCGCGCCTTGCGTAGGATCTGGCTGGCGTCGAGATGTTTGTTTGCAGTCTCAATCACGCTCAGTATCGCCCGCCGCGGACCCGTCATGCGGATCCCCCGTTCAGCGAGTTGCATCTGCAAACGGCCCGGTATCTCGGTTTGTGGAAGCGGCATCGGAGTCTCCAATTCTCAGTTGCGACTTGATTGCAAATAGTGTGCGACGAAATCTTGCCCCCGCCATTGACAGCGAATGGAGCAGCACTCTAGGCTGGCAATTGTAATCTCTTTTGCGACTCGGTCGCAAGAAGAACTATTGGCGATAGGAGAATCGATGGCCGGCGGCATTATTCCTGAATTCATTCGGAAGGCGTTTCCGAGTCTCATCCATAAGTTTCTGATTCTCTCTCTTCTTCTCAGCGCGTCTTCCCTGGTTTTCGCGCAGGAGAGTCCTTACATCGTCACTTACGACCACTACCTCGAAGAGCCGGGCAGTCTTGAGGTGGAATATTTCTCTACTTTCGGCACGCAGCGCGGCGGTAATGACTTCGATGCCTTCTGGACGGAATTTGAATATGGCGTCACCGCCTGGTGGACAACCGAACTCTATCTGTCCGGACAGACAACTTTCAACGACAGTACGATTTTCACCGGTGACCGATGGGAAAACCGGTTTCGCCTGCTGCAACGCGAGCACATCGTCAATCCCGTGCTTTACATCGAGTTTGAGAACACCAACGGCGCCGACAAGATACTGAAGGAAGTGGAGGGTCACGACGTAGAATCCGACTACGACGAGTCGAATGCCGTCTTGCGCAAAGAGCATGATCACGAATTGGAAATGAAGCTTCTGCTTTCGAGCACCTTCAAAGGCTGGAACGTCGCCCTGAATCCCATTGTCACCAAGAATCTGTTGCCCAGCGAACCTTGGGAGTTCGCCTATGCC
>JBAVAA010000296.1:0-10423 GCA_049585515.1 Terriglobales bacterium
CTCTGGTTCCTTCGGACTAGCGCGTTCGGCGCAGGGGCAACCCGCGACCTTTTTCGTGCAACTAAAAAATTAGTTACCTTTCGACAGGTGACGCGTCTAAGAAAACGAGGAGAGAATCCGGTGCCGCCGAGACAATCAGAAACGCTGACCGAGGCTGAGCTGAGGATCATGAACGTTCTCTGGGCGAAGGGCTCGGGCACCGTTCAGCAAGTTCTTGATTCTATTACCGAAAAGCCTCCTCTAGCCTATAACTCGGTACTGACGACCATCCGCGTGCTGGAAAAGAAGGGCTATCTGGAACATCTTAAGGACGGCCGGGCGCATGTGTTTACGCCGGTAGTGGCAAAGAAGGACGCTACGCGCTCGGAAATCCGACATCTTGTGAGCCGCTTCTTCAAAGACTCTCACGAGCAACTGGTCTTAAACCTCCTTGAGGACCAGGGCATCGAGCCGGAGGAAATTGGACGCCTCCGGCAGATGCTTATTCAGAACAATGTGAGCCAGGACAACCTTGGTCAGAACAAGATAAGTCAGAACAATCTTGTTCGGAAGGCCGCGAAATGATAGGGCTCTGGCTGCACTCGCTCTCACTGGAAACGACAGCGCAGATCTCGGTCGAGCGTATTCTCAACGCGCTCCCGGAAGGGTTTCTGATTGCTTTATTTGCCTGGGTGCTGCTGCGCGTTTTACGGCGCCAGAATGCGGGAACGCGGTTTGCCATTTGGTTTCTCGCGCTGCTGACGGTGGCGGCGCTTCCGGTCCTGGGCGTTTTTGGCGAAGCGCGCCCAGCACTCGCCTCGGCTACGGCATGGCGGAGTGCGCATCCCGCCATCACGATACCTGCGCAATGGGCAGTTTTCGCGTTCTTGATATGGGCTCTGGGAGCGTGCGTTGCGATGTTCCGTTTGGCTTCGGGCTTCTGGCGCTTGCGCGCACTGCGCCGAAGTTGTACTCCGGTCGTCGCCGCGAATCTCGATCCCGCAATTCGAAAAACGCTGGACGCTATCGGCACAGGCTCAATCACGGTCGCCACATCGGAGCGCGTCAGGGTTCCTGCCGCCATCGGCTTCTGGAAGCGGACCATTATTCTGCCGGCGTGGGCGTTGCGAGAACTGTCAACTGAAGATCTGAATGTCATCCTGCTGCACGAATTCGCACACCTGCGCCGTGCAGACGACTGGACCAACCTCATCCAGAAAATTGTGCGGGCCTTGTTCTTTTTTCACCCCGCGGTGTGGTGGATTGAGAGTCGGCTCTCCGTGGAACGGGAGATGGCCTGTGACGATGCTGTGCTTGCGGCAACGGCCAATCCGCACGGATACGCCAACTGCCTGGTGTCGCTGCTGGAAAAGAGCCTGGAGCATCGTCAATGGACGATGGCCCAAGCCGCCGTCCATCGAGCGCGCGAGGCGTCGCTGCGACTGGCGCAGATTCTCGACAAGAACCGGCCGGCCGCCACACGCGTCTGGAAACCGGCTCTAGGTATGATCGGCACTTTTTCTATAGTGTGTCTCGCGGTTCTGCCACATGCTCCTGAATTCGTGGCGGTCGATCGCGGCGCGGCGATGAACGCTCCCGTATACTCAGCCGCACTCAATCGGCCTACACTTACGTCATCGTTACCAATGGCGGCTGGGATTCCGGCGGCCATGGGGACTCACGAATTGCCATCGGCCCCGACGATCAAAGCCAGGACACTTAAAGCAACGGCCGCCAGAATTATTCCTGCGCAGGCTACTGCCGGACACGGCGTAGTCCCGCTCCAATCCGTTGCTCAGGGAGATGCAGCGTTGCCAGCCGAGCGAGTTGTCGCAACAAAAGCAAACGCGGATCAGGGAATCGGCCCGCAATTTCGAACTCTTGTTTTTGTTGAATCCGCGGAGTACGTGACATTCGATTCAACGGACGGAAGAGTTCAGGTCTGGCAGGTAACTCTGGTGAGAAAGGTGCGCGAACGGTTGGCGAGAGCGCCTGTGTCCAAGACGACTTAGCGCCAGCAAAAATTTTTTGCAGGAAACAACTACATAATTAGTTGTACCTATTGGATAAACCAGGAGAAAAGAAAATGAAGATGTGGATAGAACGTTGTAAAGCAGCAGTAACCAGGCGTCTGGCAGTGGCTCTGATTGCCGTCGTGGCAGTTGGGGCCCTGGCGACGTTCAACTTTGCGAAGTCTGCAACCGCAGCGGCGGCTCCCGCTCCGGCAGCGCCGGCGCTCGATGATAACAGCGTTGGACCGTTGCTCACGCTCGACCGCGCAATGGAAACTCTCGCAGCACGAGTGACGCCGGCGGTCGTGAATGTCACGGTCGCATCGAAATCCAACGCGCAGCCGGCCGGTATGGAAGGCATGCCCGACATGCAACAGTTTTTTGGTCCGGACAATCCGTTCGGCCGTCAGTTCCGACGGCAGTTCGGTTCTCCCTCACAGCCTCAGGAAAGAATGGAGCACGGTCTGGGCAGCGGCGTGATCATCTCCCCCGACGGCTACATCGTCACGAATAACCACGTGATTGATGGAGCGGTCGATATTCGCGTCACCATGAGTAACAAAGAAGTGCTGCCAGCGAAGTTAGTCGGCGCCGACCCGCTGACGGATCTTGCGGTCATCAAGGTCAATGCGACCAACCTTCCGAGCGTGCCCTGGGGCAACTCGGCCAATCTGCATCCCGGACAGACGGTGCTCGCGTTCGGCAACCCGTATGGGTTCCAATTCACGGTCACGCGCGGCATTATCAGTGCGCTGAACCGTCCCAACCCTGATGCCAGCGACCGGCGCAAGCCAGGCGAGTTCATCCAGACCGACGCCGCCATCAATCCGGGAAATTCCGGCGGGGCGCTGGTGGACGCGCGCGGTGAGCTTATCGGAATTAATACCTTCCTGATTTCGAATTCGGGATCGTTTTCGGGGATGGGCTTTGCAATTCCGACGCAGATTGTAGAACCCACGGTTCAAACGTTGATCCGCGATGGCAAAGTGACGCACGCGTTTATCGGAATTCAGATTGCCGACGTTACTCCTGACAATGCGAAGTTCTTCGAAATGAAGAAAGCTGAAGGAGCATTGGTTTCGGAAGTTCAGCCGGGAGCGCCCGGAGCTAAGGCTGGTCTGAAAACCGGAGATGTGATCACTGAACTCGACGGAAAGCCCGTGACCGACGCGGGTCAACTGCAAATGCTGGTTGAGCAAAAGCGGCCCGGCGAGACGATCCACTTGCAAGTAATGCGTGACAGCAAACCGATACCCGTTGCGGTGACGCTCGAAGCGCTTGGTGGCGGCAAAGGCGCCGAGATCGCTGGCAGTGAGCACGGCAAGGGACGTTGGGGACTGGGACTCGCGGACCTGACTCCGGACGCTCGCAATGAACTGCAGGCAGAAGGACCGGCCCACGGCGCCATCGTGCAAAACGTCCGGCCCGGCAGTCCGGCTGACAACGCGGGCTTGCAGCCTGGCGACGTCATTATGGAAGTGGACCGGCATGGCGTAAAATCCGCGTCCGAAGCGGCACAGGCGCTATCGAGTGTGCCGAGCGGTCAGGATGCGCTGGTGCTGGTGTGGTCGCAAGGTGGCAGCACTTTCCGCGTGTTGCATCCTTCGCAGGGCTAATTCGCCAGAGCGGAGCTGATGACAGTTGCGCGCTGCGCTCCCCCCGACTCAATTGGGCGGGTCGCAGCGCGCATTTTTTCGCACACCCAAAGAATTGCCAGTGGAGAGCCGGGTGTCCCCGCCCGGCCATTTGAAATGCTGGACGGGCGAGACGCCTTCTCTCCACGGATTACCCAGATGCCGTCTATCGACAATTAGAATTGGACTTCGTGGGAACTGGATATTAGAGTCTTAGAATCAGCGACATTGACGTCTGTGACAGCCGACGATTAGCGCATTAAGCCGCGCACCATGGTAATCCCAGTCTGGACGCCAATATGGAAAGTTGTATTTTCGCCGATAGAATATCTGAGATGGTGTTTCCGAATCGTGTTTGCTCTCAAGTTGGACGGGTGACCAGCTTGGCGACTAGCAAACCCCAGCAAAATGGAGACTAAATTGGACGGATCGAACGAGCTAGTTCAGGATCAGGAACACGCTGCCTGCTCTCTCGATGCCAACTATGTGCTGACATGGGAAGAGATCGCGAACCTGGCGGCGGAGCCTGGGAAGCCGGCCGAGACCCTGATGAACGTTGTCGCGCTGATTGCGCGACGGTTTGGCACCGATGTCTGCTCGGCCTATCTGCTCGAGCCCGACCGCGCCAATCTTGTTCTCGCCGCGACCCTCGGATTGCGCCGCGAATGTGTCGGCAAGCTTCGTATGGCCGTTACTGAGGGGCTGGCCGGCCTGGTTGCGGAACAGGTTCGCCCCGTGGCCGTGGAACAGGCCAGGACCCATCCCCGGTTCAAGTACTTCAGCGAAGCTGGCGAAGATGCTTATCACTCATTTCTCGGAGTTCCACTGATCGATCGCGGCGTATTGCAAGGCGTTCTGGTAGTGCAAACGGTGGAGGCGCGAGTCTTTCCGGAGGATGAGATTCGCCTGTTCACGGAGGCCGCAAAGCGGGTTGCGCCGATCGTAAGCGAGGCCCGGACCCTCGACCGTTTTATCGCGCCCGTTCAGGAGCGGCTCTGGGCGCTCGCCCGCAACTTCTGGTGGAGTTGGGATAACGATTCTGCAACCTTGTTCCGCGATCTTGATCCTCTGCGCTGGCGGCAGCTGAATCACAGCCCCGTCTCATTGCTGAACGAGTACCCTCTCGAAAAACTGGAAGCGCGCGCCACCGAACTCGCCCTGCACAGCCGAATCAATTATGCCTACCGCCGCCTGCGCGAGTATCAGGATGCGGAGCGAACCTGGGGTGCCCGTCACGCGGGCATCTTGCGGCCACGTCCCGTGGCTTATTTCTCGGCGGAATTTGGCGTGCACGAATCCCTCCCGATTTATTCTGGCGGACTTGGAGTTCTGGCCGGCGATCACATCAAGAGCGCATCCGACCTTGCCATTCCACTCGTCGGGGTGGGACTGTTTTATGGCCAGGGATATTTTCGTCAACGCCTGGATCGCGATGGCTGGCAGCACGAGGAGTACCTGGAAACTGATGTCAACAACCTCGCCATGGAAGCGGCGATCGGCAAAAATGGCAGACCGGTCGTGGTGCAGGTTGACACGCGCCATGGTCCGATCCGCGCAAAAATTTGGCGCACGAAAGTGGGCCGTTGCGATTTGTTTCTTCTCGACTCCGACGTGGAAGGCAACACTCCCGAAGACCGCGAGACCACCTCGCGCCTGTATGGAGGCGACGGCCGCGTCCGCGTCCATCAGGAATTGCTGCTCGGCGTCGGCGGCCTGCGCGCTTTAAAGGCGCTCGGCATCACTCCGGGAGTCCTGCACCTGAATGAAGGACACAGCGGGTTCGCCGTTCTCGAAGCGATTCGCCAGCGCATGGAGGAAGAGGGCATCAGCTTCGAGAAAGCTGCGCCGCGCGTGGCCCGTGAAGTCGTCTTCACCACCCACACTCCCGTGCCCGCCGGCCATGATCGCTTCGATGCCGAACTTATCGAGGAACACCTGGGACCTCTTCGCGAAGCGCTCGGCCTCTCTAAAAAAGCCTTCATGGCGCTCGGCCGCGAAGACCCCGAAAGCGACGAACGGTTCTGCATGACCGTGCTCGGCCTTAAGCTTTCCCGGCGCGCCAATGCGGTTTCTTCGCTGCACGGCGAGGTCTCGCGCGCCATGTGGACGGGACTTTCCCCGGGCAAGGCGGAGGACTCGGTTCCCATCGGACACATCACTAACGGCGTCCATGTCCCCACCTGGCTGGCGCCGCAGATGTTCCGCCTCTACGATCGCCATCTAGGCACAGGATGGCATCTGCGCAGCAGCGAAGCCAAAATCTGGGATGGCATTGACAACGTCGATGACGGCGAGCTTTGGGAAACTCACTTCAATCTCAAATCGCGGATGATCGAATTTGTACGCCGCCGCGCCGCCAAACAGGCCGCCCGCCGCGATGAGCCGCGTGCCGTGTTGCAGCAACTGGAGCGCGTCCTCAGCCCAGACGCGCTGACCATCGGTTTCGCCCGCCGCTTTGCCACCTACAAGCGCGCCAATCTGATCTTGGCCGACCTCGAAAGAATTGCCACGCTGGTGAACGATCCGAAACGTCCGCTGCAGTTCGTGTTCGCGGGAAAGGCCCATCCGCTCGACGAACCGGGCAAGCGCGTCCTGCAGCAAATTGCCCAGTTGATGCGCGATCCGCAGTTCTCTGACAAATTTGTCTTCGTCGAAGACTACGACATCAACGTCGGACGCCACCTCACGCAGGGTGTCGATGTCTGGCTCAACAATCCCCGCCGTCCGCTGGAAGCCTCCGGAACCAGCGGCCAGAAAGTGGTCTTGAACGGCGGCTTGAATCTCTCGGTGCTGGACGGCTGGTGGGCGGAAGCTTACGACGGCCTGAACGGCTTCGCCATCGGAAACGGCCGAACCCACTCCGACATGAATGTTCATGACACCCGCGATGGGGAAGATCTGATGCGGGTTCTGTGCGAAGAAGTGATCCCTCTCTACTATCATCGCGATCGCGACGGCCTGCCCCGCGGCTGGATCCAGCGCATGAAACGCACCATTCGAACCCTGGGCTGGCGCTTCAACGCCGACCGCATGGTCATGGATTACACGCTCAAGTGCTATGTTCCAGCCGCTGGGGGCACCTCCAGCGAACTCCGCATGGACGTATAAAACTAGAGGTGTAAAAAGATCGCGCCGAACAAGCGCCGGGTGCCCCATCCCTGCGCGTTCTTTGCGCAGGGATGGGATTCCACGGCCGTGTCCGTCATGGTGGTTTGACTTTGCCGTGAAGGGACGCGGCAGTCCATGCATTGATCAACTAAGCCAAACGAGACCTTCCAAGGAATCCCGAACCGCTCTTTCGACTTGACACACCGGCGAGACCATTTATGATAGATGAATATTTATGCATCATGATGGATAAATATGCCTCAAATAATGTCGAGGCAATCCTGAAGGCTTGAAACAGGTTTGATGGCAGCGAAACTCAAAACCGCGGTACTCGGCGCGACCGGCTATTCCGGCATGGAACTTGCGCGCCTCCTCGACCGCCATCCGCGAACCAGCGCGCCCTTGCTGTTACGCCGCAGCGCAGAGACGGACGAATCGGGCGGGCCTCCATTGCCGCACATGAATGGGAATAATGGCAACGGCCATTCGCCCACTCAGCCGTTTTCGTGGTCCGCACTCGAGCAGCAAGGCGTGGAATTGTTGTTCCTGGCTACCCCGCACGCTGTTTCCCGCGAACTTGTTGCAGAGGCGGTGACCTGCGGACTGATGACCCGCGGTTTGCGGATCGTCGATCTGAGCGGAGCGTGGCGGCTGAAACAGGAACAGCATCGAGCGGTCTATGGCTTCACGGATACCGACGCCCAGACTGCGGCAGAACTCACCGATACCGCCGTGTATGGTCTGCCCGAACTGAAGTCGAATGCGGCCCAGATACCGTCAGCGACTCTGGTTGCGAACCCCGGTTGCTACGCGACTTCGGTCATCCTTGCGCTGGCGCCCCTGCTCTCGGCCTGCCTTGTGGATTGCGATCACGGCATCATCTCCGATTCGAAGTCTGGCGTATCAGGGGCAGGCAAAGAACCTACGGCGCGCACCCACTTCGTATCGGTGGCCGACAATTTTTCCGCCTATTCGGTCTTCGGACACCGGCACACCGGCGAGATTCTCGAGCAGTTGGCCCTGAATTCCTGCCAGTTGATCTTCACTCCGCATCTGTTGCCGATTCCGCGCGGGATTCTGTCGACGATCTATGTCCACCTTAAACGCGAGATGACAGCGGATGAGGTTCAGAACTGCTTCCAGGATTTCTACCAAGGCAAGCGGTGGGTACGGATCTTCCCCGCGTCGAGTTTGCCGGAGATCCAATTCTCGGTACACACGAATTACTGCGATCTCGGTTTTTGCCTCGCGCAAGATGGCCGCCGGCTCGTGGTGGTTTCCTGCCTCGACAATCTGCTCAAAGGTGCAGCCGGTCAGGCTGTGCAGAACATGAACCTGATGTACGGCTGGGACGAAGCGGAGGGCCTGCAATGAAAATTGTCGTCAAAATCGGCGGGGCAGCGCTGGAAGACAGGGAGACGCTCAAGAAATGTGCGCAAGCTGTGGTGCAGCTCGCCGAAGACGGACACCTGGTCACCGTCGTGCACGGCGGCGGCAGCGCGCTTACGCGCACTCTGAAACTGCTCGGAAAGGAAAGTGACTTCGTCCACGGACTGCGCGTGACCGACGCCGAAACGCGCGATGTTGCCCTGATGGTACTCGCGGGCATCGTGAACAAAAGTCTGGTAGCGGCAATCGCCGCCGCCGGCCGGCCCGCCATTGGTCTTTGCGGAGGAGATGGCGGCGTCTTTCGCGCCCGCAAGAAACAGGACGCGGAATACGATTTGGGGTTTGTCGGGGAAATCTGCTTTTCCGATCCGCGCTGGCTCAAAGCCATCTGGGCGGAGGGCGGTATTCCGGTGCTCTCCTCGGTTGCGCTCGGAGGCGACGGCCAATATTACAACGTGAATGCCGACCAGATGGCCGCCGCGTGCGCCATAGCGTGCGAAGCCGACGCGCTGATTTTCCTTACCGACGTCGCCGGCGTAAAGCAGGCTGACGGCGAGGTGATGGCTCGTGTGGATATTAAGCAGGCGGCGGGACTCATCGAAGACTCTGTCGTCAGCGGCGGCATGATGCCCAAGCTCGAAGCCTGCACTCAGGCCCTCAAATCCGGCGTTGGACGCGTCCGCATTCTGCCCGCATCGCAAGTCGAACAGTTACCACTGTTTTATTTCACCAAGCTGGAATGCGGTACGGAGGTGCTGAAAGCATGAGTCTAGACTCTGTCTCCCGCATGGAGGCGAAGCTTTTGCTGTCCACCTACGAGCGCCAGCCCATTCTGTTCGTACGCGGGCGAGGAGCGTATCTCTGGGATTCCCGCGGCAAGCGGTATCTGGATTTCCTGAGCGGAATCGGAGTCAACGCGCTGGGACACAATCATCCCGCGGTCCAGGCGGCGATTAAGCGGCAGGCGAGCCGTTTGATCCATGTGTCCAATCTGTTCTTTCACGAGTATCAGGCGGAACTAGCACGCCAGCTGACCGGGATCTCCGGGCTTGACCGCGCCTTTTTTTGCAACAGTGGCACCGAAGCCTGGGAAGGGGCTCTCAAGCTCGCCCGCGCCTTCGCGCAAGCCTCTGCGAAAACGAGCAATACGAATGGCCATAAGCCAAGTCCGAAAACGCGCATTCTCGCCATGGACAATTCATTTCATGGACGCACCTTTGGTGCCCTGGCCACCACCGGTCAGCCGAAATATCGAGCGCCATTCGTTCCGCTCATGCCCGGAGTCACTTTCGTGAGGTTCAACGATGTCGATGATCTGCGGCGGAAATTCGATTCCACCGTTTGCGCGGTCTGCATCGAGACCATTCAGGGGGAAGGTGGGATTTGCCCCGTCAAAAAAGAGTTTCTCGATCTCGCCTCGCGTCTGACCAGAGAAAGCGGCGCGCTGCTCGTGCTCGATGAGATCCAGTGCGGTCTCGGCCGCACCGGACGCCACTTTGCCTACCAGCACTATGGTGTGTTGCCGGATGTCGTCACGATTGCCAAGCCGCTCGCGTGCGGCTTGCCGCTGGGTGCTATCCTCACTACCGAAAAAGTTGCGGGTTGCATGCATCCCGGAATGCATGGAACAACCTTCGGCGGAGGCCCGCTGGCCTGTGCCGTTGCGATCGCATTCCTGCGCGAGGAAAAGAAATTGCTCAAGCATGTGCGCGCGCTGGGCGAATACTTTCATGCCGGGCTCGAAGGGCTGGACAAGAAGCACAAGTCGATTCAGGAAGTCCGCGGCACAGGTCTGATGCAGGCGGTGGAACTGGATTCGCCCGATCTCGCGAAGGCAGTCGCGAAACAATTATTAGAGAAAGGGATCATCATCAATCGGACGCACGAAACCGTGCTGCGTTTTCTGCCGCCGTATGTGATTCAGAAAAAGCATGTGGATCAGGTGATCAAGGCCTTGGACGCGGCGTTGCAAGAAAATGAGGCGCTCTTACACAGAGAAAAGAAAATCGCACCGCCGCCGAGGAAGAAGGTGTTCCATGCGCACGCGTGAAGCGGTCCTTCCCGATGCCGAGAAGATCCACGCTCTAATCTCGGCCTACTCCGGCGACGGCACCCTGCTGCCGCGCTCGCTAGCGGAAATCTGCGAGAACGTTCGCGATTTTGTCGTCCTCGAGCAGGATGGACGAATCATCGGATGCGGAGCTCTCCACCTCTATGGCGTGCACCTGGCCGAGATTCGTTCGATTACCGTCGACCCCGCGAGTCAAAGCTTCGGAGGGGGACGCCGCTTGGTGAAAACTC
>JBAVAA010000297.1:0-12823 GCA_049585515.1 Terriglobales bacterium
GATGAGCGGTCCCCACGAGCCGATGTAATCCACATACTCGTTGCCATCGGCATCCCAGATGTGCGAACCCTGGCCGCGCATGATGTACGGCGGATCGCCACCGACGCTCTGGAAAGCGCGCACCGGCGAGTTCACGCCTCCGGGAATTAACTGCGCGGCGCGTTTATGCAACTTGCGGGATTGTTCGGTCTTGCGGGCCATCGGTCCCTCCACCGCGGCGGTCGCGATCACCAAGATCGGAAGCCGCGATCAACACGACTTCGATCAATATAACAGCGGGGTTGCGGCAGCGCAGTCGTCGTCCATATTGGTCTGCGATCCTGAGCCGGGAGATACCGGATCGAATTCATGGTACTTTCACGAATCTGCAATATTCCCGCAATCTCTCGCAGCTATCTTCGATCCAGTTGCCCTTCTAACCGGGAGGGTTTATAGGGACGGCTTTGGGGGGCTCCGGGCTGTCCTTTTTTATTTCTGCGAGGTTCATTGAGCGCGTGGGCGCCGCTACCGGCCGCGACACGCGATCCTCATCGGAATCGAACTCGTTTGCGCACTGTCACCCGATGACAAACCGAAAAATGCCTCCCTTTCCCCAACGCCAATTGGTATCGAAAGCCGCGGGTTCTTGACTGTCGCTTATTAACTATGGTCGACTCCGTGTGCTGTCAACATTAGCCAATTGGATTGCGAACCAATTAGGCGCGCGCGTCAATCGCATTCGTGCGGGCCCGAATGCAAAGGTAATTTTCGATCTACCGTTATGCGATGCCGAGGAGCCGCAAATGCCTGCGTGATTGCGATCACATACAAGGGTGACTGGAGGCGCAGTGGGTTCGGCGGCAGCCAGCTAGCTTGACTCATGATATTGAAATTGAAATTCATTTTCATTATGGACTGTTTCATATCGAAGTGGCACTACAGGCATCGCACCCCTCCGCGTTTGGCTCTGCTACTTGCTGTCAGCCTAAGCTTGGCTGCGCCCGCCATCTGGGCGTCGCAAGCCGGTTCCGATTCGACGCAAGCCGCCGCTCCTGCCTCCCCAGCCGACGACGATCCCGCCAGTGCATCCAGTGACGCGGTTGCCGAACCCGAAGCGATGTTTCCGCATTTCAAGAGCAGCCGGTTCTGGCTCTCCGGGCAGGCAAACTTCATCTTCCAGACTCATCCCGACTTTCATGCCGATTACAGCGGGCCTCACAGCCTGAGTCCAAACTACGAGAAAACTACTTCGCGACTGCTGACGCTCTACACCGGTGTGCGGCTCAACAACTCCACCGAGGTTCTGGTGGACATCGAAGAAGCGGGCGGCGCTGCGCTCAGCATGGGTTTTGGCCTGGCGGGGAATACGGACCTGGACATCGTGCGCAATCCCCTGTTAAGCAAGGCGCCATATCTGGGACGCGGAATGGTCCATAAGGTGTTCGCCTTGAGCAAGGACAAGGTCGAGAACCAGCGGAGCTTTCTGTCTCTGTTCGATGAGTTGCCGCGCCGCCGCCTGGAAGTTCGCTTCGGCAAGTTTTCCATGCCAGATTTTTTCGACATCAATTCGGTTGGCAGCGACACCCATTTTCAATTCATGAATTGGTCGGTGGACAACAACGGCGCATGGGACTACGCCGCCGACACGCGCGGCTATACGGTGGGCGTGGTGGCGGATTACGAAGACCGCAATTGGGGGCTCCGTTTTGCCGAAGCGCTCATGCCGAAGGTTGCGAACGGGATCGATCTGGTGTGGCGTCCGTGGCAGGTGCATGCGGAAAATTTCGAATATGAATGGCGGCATGGCGTCATTCCGAAGAAATCCGGCGTAGTGCGGCTGCTCGGTTACACTAACTCCGCCAACATGGGCATCTACCGCGATCAGATCGCGAAAGCCTTAGAGGAACATGTCGCGCCTGACATCACAGATCATTCCTGGCATATCACCCGCAAGTATGGGTTCGGCGTAAACCTGGAACAAACTCTCACGCGCAATTTCACGGCTTTTGCCCGCTGGGGATGGGACAACGGTAGGACCGAGTCTTTTGCCTACACCGAGATTGATTCGACTTTCGATCAGGGCGTCGGGGTGAATGGCGCCCTGTGGCATCGCAAGCAAGACCGGGCCGGGATCGCTTTCGTATCGAACGGCATCAAGAAGGATCACCAAGTATATCTGGCGGACGGCGGATTAGGTTTCCTGCTGGGCGATGGAGGGTTGAGCTATGGGCGGGAGAACATTGTCGAATCGTATTACACGGCGCATGTCTGGCGCGGGATCTACATTGCTCCCGGAGTGCAGCATATCAATAACCCCGGTTACAACCGAGCCCGGGGGCCGGTCGTGGTGCCCACGTTCCGGGGGCATGTGGAATTCTAGAACCTCGTCGGTCGTCCCTCCGGGACTAGATTCTCTCTTCCCACTTTTCCCGGCGCTGAAGCGCCGGGCTATTGGCGAGCGTCCCCTTCGGGGTCGCATCGCTGACCAGTTATCCCACTGGCTACTTCAAAAAACTAGATCTCACGCATACACTCAAGCGCTGGGCTAAGTTAGTTCGCCCCAAGTTAGTTCGCTCCTCCGGGGCTTGATTCTGCCCATTCGGTTCCAACACCGGTGTTTTTTCCGCAGAGCTGCTAGAAAGACATTCGCAAAGCGAACTGAATCTCGCGCGGGGTTCCAGTCCCAACTGGGCTGACCGGAGTGTTGGTATTTACACCATTAATAATGCTGCCGAAGCCTGTGGCGAAGGCGGTTGCCTGTGGCAAGCCGTATTGCGGATGATTGAAGATATTGAAGAATTCGGTCCGAAACTGAAGTCCTACGCGCTCGGTTACAGAAAATCGTTTCGCTAGCCCCATATCGATTTGCCACGCGCCCGGTCCGCGAAATAAGTCGCGGGGAGCATCGCCGAATGCCCCCCCCACCGGAGTTGCGAAGGCTGCCGGATTGATCCATTCCGCGATGGAAGAGCCTCCTGGCGGAGTGAGCGAAACTCCGGGCACGAGATCAGGACGCTGATCGGTGGTGTTGCCATCAGGTACCGCGGCCGCCTTGCGGCTCATCAACACGTTGATGGGGAAACCGGTGCGCGCGACAGCCGTGGAACTCGCTTCCCAGGAGCCGGCGATGTCGCGCCAGATTCCGGGGGCATTCAAGTAGGGCTTACCCGCACCGAAGGGAAGTTGATAGATGAGGTTGGCGTTGAAGACGTGGCGGACATCCCAAATGCCGCTGGCGCGGTCGCATTGCGGGCAAGCGACATTTTGAGCAACCAGGGAATCGCCGTCACCGCTGCCATTGGAGCCATCGTCGATCTCGTGCGACCAGGTGTAGTCGCCGGAGAACAGGAAGCCGCGCGAGAACGAACGCTTAACGGCAACCGAAAGGGCGTTGTAGCTGCTGGTGTCCTGGTTGCCGCGCCAACTCACCTGGCCGAAAGCAGGATAAGGCCGGGTTCCCGTCGCCAGATTTATGACGTTCACCTCGGACAGCGTGAGCAGATGGACCCCGTGACTCCCCACGTAGGATACGGTGCCTACGAAATCCGCAGGCAAAGCCTGTTGTACGGAAAGGCCCCATTGTTCGACATACATGTCCTTGCGGCGGCGGTCATCGTCGCGCGGCGAGATGATTCCTGTGGTGTTGGCGAGGAACGGATCGATCGGATAACTGAGCGTGGGAATGGTGGCGCTCGATAAAGAGTAGGCAAAGACTTCGTTGCTGATCGGAAGATTTTGATCGTCGAGCTGGCCATCTTCGTGATAAATGCCAAAACCGGCGCGAATCACGGTTTGCGCGCTCGAGCGGGGCGACCAGGCGAAGGCGATGCGGGGATCGATGTCGTAATAGTTGGGTTGGCCAAAGCTGGAGCCCACGCCGCAATAGCCCTGCGGTCCGCAGGTGGCGAAATCGAAAGGATTGGCGCGGTCCAGGACCTCGTGAAAGAGATTAAAGAAGCTGTAGCGCATGCCTGCGTTGATGGTAAAGCTTGGGGTCAATTTAAATTCATCCTGAACGTAGCCGTAGAACGTTGTCTTACGCAGGCCGTTGATCGGGAGAGCGCCGTTGAGGGTTGCGGTATTTACGTGGTTCGCGATGAAGTCGGAGAGCGACGCATAGGAGATGCTTCCGGCTTCGGTGTTGCCCTGTTGGAGTTGAATGCGGCGAATCTCGACTCCGGCTTTAATGGTGTGACGGTCCTTGACCCAGGTGAGGTTATCGATTTCGGAAAAGGAGTTGCCCACACCGATGCTTGTCCGGTTGTTGTTGAGATTGGTCAGGCCGTTGACGGAGATTACATACGGTATTCCGGTCAGGTTGACGTCGTAAGTGTTGGCGGTGCCGCGATTGAACCCGAATTTGAATTCGTTCACGAGAGTCGGGGAAAAAACTTGTAACAGTTCGATGGCGCCATTCACGGGCGCGGAAGTGAGTTCCTGTTGGTCGGCGAGATACTGGTTGCTGCTGGCGAGGGGTTGCCGATTGACGGCCCGATCGATATTGAAGCGCAGGAAGGCCGTGGTTCGGTCGGAGAGATGCTGGTCGAGCCGGAGCATGGCGGAATTTTCGAAGCTCTTCTGCCGGCCTTCGCTCGTATAGATGTCGATCCCGGGAGTAGTGCTCGGCATCTGCCCGATCGGATAAGCCTTGAGCAGCGGGACCAGGGCCTGCGAATTCGGATTGGCCATTATCGCGGCGCGTGTGGCGGCATCGGGAACAAAACCAATCCCAGGAAAACCCCAGTAGGAACGATAGCCTTCATAGGCGAGGAAGAAGAAAGTCTTGTCGCGCACGATGGGGCCGCCGAGCGACCCTCCGAACTGGTTCAGGTGAAATGGCGGCTGTGAGAAGGTAGTTAAAGGCACTGGTTGGATGGCATCAAAGGCGTTGTTGCGGAAGAACTCAAAAGCGTCGCCGTGCAGGCGATTCGTGCCGGAGGGAGAAGTTACGGCTAATTGCGGGCCTCCGGTGGCTCCGGCCTCGGCGGTGGCGAGCATGGCGTCGACGCGAAACTCGTCGATCGTATCGAGTGGAATGGCGAGGCGCACATAAGCCTGTTGCGGTTGGTTGACGATGTTGGTGGCGTCGATGCCATCGTAGGTAAAGTTGTCGTCGTCTCGGCCTCGACCGGCAAAGCGGACCGCGCGCTGGCTGCTGCCGCCGGTATCGACGGCGGTAGGCTGCAGCGCGGTGAGCGTGGCCCAATTGCGGCCATTGAGCGGCAGTTCTTTGGCCTGCACCTCGCTAATGCTGGTGCCGAGCGCATCGGAAGTTTTGTCAATCTCCTCGGAACTGGGAGACACTTCCACCTGCTGCTGGCCGCCGGAGACCTGGAGGGATGCGTTCAGAGTGCGCGTCCGGCCGATCACCTGCTCGACGTCGACGAACGTGAGCGCCTTGAAGCCCTGATGGTCAAACGTGATCGTGTAGATCCCGACCGGTAATTCGGGAATGTCGTAGGTTCCGTTGGCCGAAGAAGTGGCTTCGCGATGGAGTCCGGTGGCATTGCGGATGGCGGTGACGTGGGTCTGCGGTAAAACGCGGCCGGCCGGATCGGTGACTGTGCCATTCAAACCTGTTCGGTCTACTTGCGCATGCATCGATGACGCGAGGCAAAGGATAATGCCAACCGCGAATATTCGAAGGGCCGCTTGAGTACCGGAAACGACGGTGAGCTTTTTAGCAGACTCTTGGCGCCGTCCGGCTGGAAGAAGGGTGAGAAGGGCATTGGCTGGCTTCATCGTTTTTTCATCCTTGCAGATATAATGTCCAGAAAAGTATCCGATATCTCAAAGCACACGACGATAGGATCGCGTTGTTAATAGTACGTGACACATCCGTGAAAGCTTTGAGAAAAGCCAACTACCGGCGATAAGAGGTTCGTGCATCAAGCGCTAATTGTTCACAGAAGATGAATTGTTGGCCCGCGCATTGACTTGCCGCTCCAGCGATTCTAGAGTTTTATTTACCACATCGGCCTGATGTGCTGCCTGAGCAAACATGCCTGAGCAAGCAATGGATCCACTCGACCCAAGCTTCGAAAACGGTGGTGCGGCGCGACTTGGACCTCTGGAGCGGCAAATCCACCTCGCCGTGTGGGAGCGTGGACCTGCCACCGTCCGTGAAGTGCTGCAGGATGGCAAGATCTGGCAAACCTATACCACAATCATGACGACGATGGACCGGCTGTTTCGGAAGGGGCTGCTGGACCGCGTTCTCGAGGGAAAGGCGTTTCGCTACGCGGCGCGGTGCAGCCCGGAAGAACTGGACCGCGTGACTGCGTTGAACGGTATCCGGCAGCTGTTGGGATCTGAGAATGCTTCGCTTCACCTTTCCTATTTGGTGGAGGCGGTGGGCGCGCAAGACGAGAAACTGCTCGATGAGCTACAGGCCCTGGTCGAGCGTCAACGCGCCGAACTGCAACTTAAGAAGGGAGAGCGGCGGTGATATTTGCGGCCCGGGGACTCCTCGTTTCTCTTGCGTTTTTCGCCGTGGTGTACTGCACGCTTTCCTCGCTGATCGTATTCGTAGGGTGGAGTCTGGACCGCATGGGAGGCGGGCAGCCCTCCGCCAGATCTGCTAATTTCCTATTCGGCCTGCGCATCTTTTCTTTTGTATTTTCGAGTGCGGTCGCCATATTTTTCGCCTTCCCGTCATTCTGGTTGATGGAGAGGGCGACACTCGATGAGGACGCGGGAACCTTCGTTCTGGCCGCGTGTTCGCTGCTTATCCTGGGCGCTGGCGTGGTCCGCGCTCTTCGGGCTCAGGCGAAAACGACCCGCGTCGTGAGGCAGTGGTTGTCGACAACGGTGAGCATCGGTAGCGAGGAGAGCACGCCTGCGTTGAGCGCCGGGAAGGGCGCGCCGGCGCTGATTCTGGTCGGCATTCAGAAACCCCAAGTGATGATCTCCGACATGGCGGCAAGAGTGCTTAGCGGCGACGAGTTGCAGGCTGCGGTCCGGCACGAGCTCGGACACATGCGCTCCTGGGATAATCTGAAGAAAGTTCTAATCAGTGCTACTCCGTTTCCGGGGATGGGCTGCCTCGAAAATGCATGGCGGCAGGCGGCGGAACTGGCGGCGGACGATGCAGCCGTGACGAACCGCCGGGATGCGCTGGATCTTGCGGGTGCGCTGATCAATCTTTCGAGATACTCGAAGCAGTGGTCCGAGCCTGAGTTGGCCAGCGGCCTGGTGAGCGGCTCATCTTCGATTGGGCTGCGCGTTAAGCGACTGCTCGAGTGGCGCTCGCCTGGCCGGCTGCAGCGCGCCTGGCTCGGATATTTCCGGCTTTGGCCTCTTCTGGTTCTTGCTGCCATCGTCCTCGGTCTCGCCAGCAACTATGGCGCAACTCTTGCGCTGACGCATCGCTTGACTGAAATTCTTGTGCCTTGATTGAAACTCTCCACAAAGGATATGGGAAGGTTACGCACAGTCGCGGCGTCCTAGGACAATCGGCGAATTTCGCTCGCAACTGCTATTGCGCTATCGGACCGAACATTGCGAGGGACCAGAAATGCGCCAGTACCGCTGCGAACGCTACGCCTACAGCAAACAATGTCCAACGATAGCGTAGCCAGGAATCGCGCACGCTCGACATCTGGGCGAAGACATCCGGCACGTAGGCTGCGCAATACGCCACGTTCGCAAGAACCGCCAGCCCGAAGAAGAGGAGTATTACATTGAACTGCAGCAGGTTTTTTGAAAACGGCAATCCCTTCAGATAGTGAACGATCACGATGGCCGCGAGCAAGAGGTTATAAAATATGCGTCTGGGTTCCCAGTAGCGAATCGCGTTCCCGAGATAATCGCGCCATTGACCGGTTTCCATGTATTACCTTCCTCGCGCTAAGCGCGTCGAACTCCGGCTTCCTGCTGCTGCCCGCTGCGAAACGCCCAGGCCATGCGGGGGGTGTTGTGGGCGATTCCGAAACGGCCCTGCGCATCGAGCAAAATGATCCCGCCGTGACCGTTGACTCGCTGCTTCAGATAATTCATTGCTTCTTTAGCGGCCCACTCGGGCAAGCTGCCGGATTCTACGCGATCCGCCGCCCACTTTGCGAGGACGAGCTTCATGATCGGTTCGCCCCATCCGGTAGTGGACGCGGCGGCGCTGAGGTTATCGGCATAGCAGCCGCAGCCGATGAGCGACGAGTCGCCCAGTCGGCCGGGAGCTTTGTTGAGCGTGCCTCCGGTTGAGGTTGACGCGGCGATGTTGCCGGCACGGTCGAGCGCTACCGCTCCGACGGTGTCGTGAGAAAGCAGATCGTGCGAAAGCGCGGGTGCAAAAAGATCGTTGCCGTCGGTTGCGGCCTGCGCCTGATATTCGCGCAAACGCTCGACTTCCCGTGGGATGATGAGATCTTCGTTTCGGCAAAGAGGGATGCCGTGCTCGGCGGCAAAGCGCTCGGCGCCTTCGGCCACAAAATAAACGTGGGGGCTGTCGCTGAGAATCTTGCGGGCGGCGCGGACCGGATTGCGCAGGCGCTCTACGCAACCGACGCCGCCGCCGCGGAGGGTTGCGCCATCCATGATGAAGGCGTCGAGTTGAACCTTGCCATCGCGATTCAGGAAGCTGCCGCGGCCGGCGTCGAAAGTTTCGTCGTCTTCCATCACGACCACAGCCTCTTCGACTGCGTCGAGGGCGGAGCCGCCGCGTTCTAGAACGCGCCATCCGGTCGAGGCGGCGTTGCGGACGCCGTTGAGATGGGCTTCGACCATGGCGTCGGGGATGGCCCAGGCGCCGCCGTGGATGACTAGAACGGGATTGGTTGGCACTTGTAGTCCTTGTTCGCGCAACAGTCTAGCAGGCGGGGAAGAAAGTGAGATCGTATCGGCATGGTTTTGAGGCTGCGGAGAAAGCTGCTCTCGAATGAGAAGTGTGCCCTCAGCGGCTTAAAGCCGTCTGAGTTGAGCGCATAGATCGCAGCGGCAAACCGCTGCGCCACCCAAACCGACCGATCAGGCGGCCCGCGCGGGAGCGTCCATTTCCGTTGTGCGCTGCCAGGTGTAGATCACACGGTGGATTACGGTGATGGTGGAGAGCACAGCTATCACCCAGAGCACGGGTGCCATGACGTTGAAAAGGGCACCGATGATGAGCAGGACTAAACGTTCCGGGCGTTCCATGAAACCGACCTTGCACTGGCCGATGAGAGACTCGGCGCGGGCGCGGGCGTAGCTCACCATGATGGCGCTGATCATAGCCAGCGCGGTCAACACGACGTAGAAGAATCGATTGCCCCGGCCGTAAAAAACCAGCAATCCCAAGAAGAGAGAGGCATCGCTGTAACGGTCGACGATGGAATCGAAAAAGCCTCCGAAGCGGGTAACTTGGTTCGAGGCGCGGGCGACGCGGCCATCGACCAGGTCGAAAAAGCCCGATCCGATGATGACCAGGCCGGCGTAGAAAAACATGCGGCGCTGGTTCTCGCCGTTCGCATATCCGAACAAGAACGCGGCGTAGGTGTTGACCAGCAGGCCCATCAGGGTCAGGACATTGGGATTGATGCGGGAGAGAGCAAGCAGACGCACGATGGCGTCGAGCAGCACACCGCAGGCGCGTCCCACTCCACTGGTCCATGTCATAGGATCCAACCCACAATCGTGGCGGTCATTCCGTTTCCCGTTCCACTTGCGCTCCCAGATCCGCCAGTTTGGCTTCGGCTAGATCGTGCATGGTGGAGAGCTTCAGGATTTCCATTTCCCGGCTCCCGCCGGGGGTGACGACCATGGCCGTGTCGCCAACCTTCTTATTCAGGAGGGCGCGACCTATTGGCGAAGTCGTGGAAATCTTGCCGGCCGCGACGTCGGACTCTTCGCTGGTCACCAGCTGGTATTCCATCTCTTCGTTCTTGGTGCCGTCGAAGATGGTCACGGTCGAGCCGAGGCCGACTTTGTCTTTGGGGATATTATTCAGGTTGATCAGGGACAGGTCGGCGAGGCGCTTACCCAGTTGGCGGACGCGCGCCTTCAGAAACTCCTGGCGCTGCTTGGCCATGTGATATTCGGCATTCTCGCTCAGGTCGCCCATGGCAACGGCCTTTTTGAGCTCTCGCGGGATATCGTAGGCAAGCTCGTGCTCAAGCGTGTTCAGTTCGTCGCGAAGCTTCTTTTTGATCTCTTCCGTCATCAGCTCTGGGCATTATAACCCTCGGCAACGGGCAAGTGGGGGGCCAGAATTGAGATTCGCTCCCCTGTTTGCCGGTCCAACCCACTAAGCCGGAATGACTTACCTGGACTGTCCCGCAACACCCCTGGTCTGCGGACGAGGCCCTGTCTCGTTACTACGGGTCGAGGCCCGACACCACACACCCGTCGCGACGCTTCTTGATTGCCTTAGCGGCAGGCGTCAGCTAGACTAAAGGAAGTTGTCCAGCCCCCCGGGTCGGGGCCCTCCCATGAGCAGTAACGGCGTTTTCCACATCGGCGATAAGGTCGTTTACCCCAATCATGGCGTCGGAACCGTAGAACAAATCGCCAGCTTGACCATTGGAACCCAAATCCAAAAGTTCTACGTGCTCAGTATTGCAGCCAGCAATTTAAAGGTCCGGGTGCCCTTTGCCAATGTGGGCAGCGTTGGGATGCGTCCTGTGGTGCGGAACGGCGAAATCGAGAAGATTGTGGATTACCTCTCGTCCGGGGAATGCATTAACGCGGCGGATTGGAAAGACCGCTTCAAAGAGAACTCCGATCGGATGCGGACCGGGTCGCTTTCCGACGTGGCGGCTGTGCTGAAAAGCCTGTTGATCCTCGCCCAGGCCAAGTCGCTTTCTTTCCGCGAAAAAAAGATGCTGGAACGCGCCCGGTACCTGTTGGTCAGCGAGATTGCCATCTCGCGCAATTGCGATGAAAGCCTGATTGAACAGGCGCTTACCAAGGCACTTACGAAATGTAATCTGCGCTTCCCGGAAATTACTGAACTCGCCTCCTGAAAACGGAAGTTGCCAGTTCCCGGTTCTCAGTTCTCAGTAGAAGCGTCGAAATCAAAACTGAGAACTCGTCTGATTCTTCCCACCCCGGATTGCCTCTAGTGGCGCGGCTTGCTGCGTCTCCCGCGTGCAGCATCTCGGCGTCGGCAGAGACAGGGTTAGCCCCGTCTCTATAGTAAGGACGATTAGGCGGTGAGGCGGTTAACGGGCGGGGTGGGCTTCCATCCAGGATTGCAGAATCAGGATGGCAGCCATGCGGTCGACGGCCTGTCCTCGCTTCTTGATCGAAAGATCGGTTTCGCGCAGCAGGCGGTTGGCTTCGGTTGAGGTCCAACGTTCGTCCCACAGATGTACGGCCACGCCGAAGTGTTTTTGCAGGTCGTCAGCAAAGCGGCGCATCTTTTCCGATTGCGTTCCTTCCGCGCCGCTCAGGCGCAGGGGCAGGCCGACCACTATCTCCTTTATTTCGTACTTCGCCAGCACCTGGCCCAGGGTCTCGAGATCGCGTCGTTTGTTCTGCCGCTGAATGGTATCCAATCCCTGAGCGGTGATGCCCAGCGGATCGGTGATGGCAACTCCGATCCTTTTCGAGCCCACGTCGAGGGCGAGAACGCGGCGCGTAGAGGCTGGGGGCATGGGTTCATTGTAGATTGCTTCGCTAGCCTCTCCGGTGCTCACCCCAATTCCGGTCGTGCAATTCCCGCGGAGGTGAGGCAGAATTGTTGGCCAGTGAGGAGCGGGATGAGCGACGACGACACCGAATCCACGGCGGAATCCATCAAAGAACAAAATTCGCACCATTGGTCACTGACGCTGCTGGGCATGACTCTGGTGGTAATGTTCGCGTATTACGGGGAGTCGGTGCTGGCGGTCCTGTTCTTTGCGATTCTGCTGAGCTTTATGCTCTCCCCAGTGGTGCAGGCGTTGGAGTATTTGCATCTTCCGCGGGCGATGGCGGCGCTGATCAGCATGGTCGTGCTGCTGGTGGCGCTTTATGGGATCACGGTTGCGTCCTACAACCAGGCGCTCACTTTTGCGGACAACGTTCCCATGTATTCGCAAAAGATTGGCTCCATGTTGCAGCCCTTCCGGCAGGAGGCGGAGAAGATTGAGAAGACGCGCGAAGTGGTCGGTGGCTCCGAGCCCACGAATGTGGTGCCGGTGCGGCAGGTGCAGAGTTGGTCCGACGTGCTCACGCACGGAGCCAGCACTGTGACCGACATTGTGCTGGCGTCGTCGTTCATCCCGTTTCTCGCCTACTTTCTGCTGACTTGGCAGAGCCACGCTCGCTCGGCCACGGTCATGCTGTTTCCTTTGGAGCACCGGCATACGGCCTTCGTCACGCTGGGGCTGATCGGGAAAATGTTGCAGAGTTTCATCGTCGGAAATCTGCTGATCGGATTGCTGATTTCGACGGTGAGCGTGGCGATCTTTGGATTGCTGCACGTCCCGTTCTTCTACTTTGTAGGCTTTCTCAGCGGATTTCTGAGCTTGGTCCCGTACCTGGGAGTTGTGCTGGCGATGATTCCGCCCATCCTGGTTGGATTGGGGCAACTGGAGGCCAGCAGTCTGCTCCTGGTAGTGCTCTGTGTGGTTGGAATGCACCTTTTCGCCCTCAATGTTCTTTATCCGAAATTGTTGGGGAGCCGGTTGAGGATCAATCCGTTGGCAGTGACGATCGCGCTGCTGTTCTGGGGGGCGGTCTGGGGAGCAGTCGGGTTGGTGCTGGCGATTCCAATCACGGGCGCAATCAAGATTGTGTTTGACCACGTCGAGTCGATGAAGCCTTATGCGGATTGGTTGGGGGAATAGAAACCCCTTCACGGCCAAACGGGGCGGATGTCGGGAACATCCTTTTGAGTACGCGGCTTGACGGAATAGCCGCCATGGCTTATATATTCATCTCCTCAGAG
>JBAVAA010000298.1:0-6598 GCA_049585515.1 Terriglobales bacterium
AAGTTTTAATCGCAACCACTTTCCTGCCCGCCCGCCGCAGCACGCCCGCCATGTCCGTAAGGTAATACTCGCAGTGCGGATTCGCGGTGGAAAGCCGGTCAATATTCCCGTACAACGCCGGCACTGAGAACGCGTAGAATCCCGAGTTAATCTCGCGAACTCTCTTCTGCTGCGCGGTCGCGGACTTTTCTTCAACAATGGCCTGCACCTCGACTCGCCCGCCCGCCCGTCCAGTTGCGCCTTTGCGGATCACTCGCCCATATCCATAGGGATTGTCGAGATCGGCGCTAAGCAAAGTCATCGCCGCTTTCTGGGTGCTGTGGAAGTCGCTGAGGCCTTTAATTGTGGCGGCGGTAATCAGCGGCGCGTCGCCGGAAAGGACGATCACCTGGTCGTAATTCGAGAGCGCTTCCCGCGCCGTCATGAGAGCGTGCCCGGTGCCACGTTGCTCCATCTGCACCACGAACTTCACGCCGCTGCCGGCAACGGCCGAGCGCACGCGCTCCGCTTCATGGCCGATGATCACGAAGATGTCCTCGGCGGGAACGACCTTTTTCGCGGTCGCGATCACGTGCGCCAGGATCGGCTTGCCGCCGATTTCATGCAGAACTTTGGGATGCTTGGATTTGAGCCGCGTGCCCTTGCCCGCCGCCATAATCGCAATAGCGATGCGCGGGCGCTGCAATTTGAATCGGGAAGGCTTCGACCTTGTCTCTGGCACTCTCGCCATGCCTAGCCAATATACCGCGAGACGATAAACTCTGGATCGGCCAACTCTGGATCGGCTAACTCTGGATCGGCTAACTCTGGATCGGCCAACTCACGGTCGATCAACTCTGAATCGGCTGCCGATCCGGCGCTCGCGCCATCAGCGCCATCAGGTCGTGTGCCACTCGGTCGGTGGCGTGCCGGACCACCTCGCCCTCTTCCAGATAATCGCCCAGCAGCGGTCGTACGCCCAGCGCTCGGATCGCTGTCAAATCCACGACAACTTGGGAAGCGCCCTCCAGAGCGTACTTAGCCTTCATCTCCGGCGATGCAGGCTTGCGGTTGATCAGGGCATGATCGAACAACTGAACGCCGGCGTGCTGGTTGAGCGCGAGGATATGATCCGCAGCACTCAAACCAAGACTTTCATTGGCTTGCGTCATTAGATTGCAAACAAATACTTTAACGGCGGAAGAGTCTAAGATGGCTTGCGGAATTCCCCGCACCAGCAGGTTCGGAATCAGGCTGGTGAACAGGGAACCGGGACCGATTGTGATCAGGTCGGCGCTGGCAATTGCCTCCAACGTCTGGGGCAGCGGTTCCACGTCCGGAGGCACCAGAACAAGCTCCTGAATCTTGCCCTTGCTCGCCGTAATCCGCGTCTCGCCCAGTACCCGTGTGCCGTCTTCGAACAGCGCTTCCAGTTCCACGCTCGACATGGTGGCGGGAAAAATGCGGCCGCGTGTGAGCAAAATTTCCGACGAAAGCCGCACCGCCTCGGCAAAGTCGCCGGTAATCGAAGTCAGCGCCGCCAGAAAAAGATTTCCAAAGCTGTGGCCCTCCAGTCCCGATCCTCTTTGAAAACGATGCTGGAAGAGCCGCGACAGCAGCGCTTCGTCTTCGGAAAGCGCAACGATGCAATTGCGCACGTCCCCAGGCGGAAGCATGTTGAACTCTTTGCGCAGACGGCCGCTCGATCCCCCGTCGTCGCTTACCGTGACCACTCCCGACAATTCGCGGATGGTCGGCTGATCGGAAGAAACCGTCGCCGGCGTGACGACGTATCGCTTCAGCCCCTTCAGCAGCGTGGAGAGCCCGGTGCCGCCGCCGATTGCGACCACGCGCAGCTCGGGGCTGGCCTTGGCGGTTTGGGATGAGTCAGTTTGCAACTGGTGAGCCTACATATTGAAGCACTTAGTCATTAAATCATTGAAGCATTTGAATCGATAACCCGCCGCATCTCAGGTTTTCAATGATTCAATACCTCAATGATTCAATGACTCAATCGACGAGAGGCTGGCAGCGATTCGGGCGCTAGTAGGCGCTCGCTTCTTCTTCCTGTGGCTCGGGTTCCGCGCCCGGATCCGGATAGAGCAGTTCGGTGAAGCGCGGATCCTCGGCCAGATTCTGGAAGTCGGTATCGTTTCGCGCCTGGAAGCGCAGCGCGGGTTTCACCTGAATCGCCTCGCCCAACGTCTTGAGCGATTCTTCGACATGTCCAGTCAGGCAAGACAATGCCGCCAATCCGTACAGGACGAACTCCGCCTTCGGATTCTGCTTCAACAACTTGTCGAGGTGCTCGCGCGCCGTAACATAATCCCCGGCGTTGATCAGCGACACCGCGAAGTCGTAATGCTCTTCCGTCGTTTTGAAGGACAACGCCGGCTTCTCCGCATGCTTGTCGCAGGCGAGCATATGGACTTGCGCACGATCAACGAGAGACTTGTCGGGTCCGCTCAGCACTTTCTGCAAGTGCCCTTTGGCCTTGTCGAACTTGTGCTCCTGCAATGCGCGGAGTCCAGATTCGTAGTTTTGCACCGCCTGGGTGTGTCGTGGATCCTCAGTCGCCTGTTTTTTGGGAGCTACTTTCAGTGGCATCGAACCGCCTTCAGTTCAGAATTGAAATCGAATCAAAATCGAACCGCTTGAAATCGCGAACTTCTCTGCTAGCGCTCTTTACTCAGAACTCTTCAAACCACGCCTTCACTCAATGGTGGCCGCTGTATTCAGATCGACCGTCTTCCATTCGCCCTTGATAATGCCCGCCCGAATCTGCCGCGCCGTCTTGCCCCGCTTGTACATCGTGTAAGTGTAATAAAGTTCTTTGAGGCAGGTTCCGCACTCGGCGCCGTGCGTCCCGGAGAAGCAACTGTGCAGGCTGGTGTGTCCCATGCCGCGGTCGCAGTAGCAGTAGCAAGGCTGCTGGTAAATGATCTTAGGAATCTTCGCCGCCAGTTCATAAGCATGCGTCTGATACGGAAATTGGGCGTTGCTGCCCCAAAGCTGGTCCTTGGTAAGAATTGGCGGAAGCTTGGTGCCCGCTCCCGGAGGACCCGCATTGAAATGCGGAACTCCCGAATCGCTTTCCGATTGCAGCCAAGGCGCCGACACCATGGTGACCGCCAAAAACACTACCACCGCCCCGAAAACCCGTGTGCGCATGCCCCTTTACCTCGAACCTACTCATTTTACCTTAAGGCGCAGGATTGGGAATTACCGGGCGGATGCGGGGTGCTGGGTCAATTTGAATCCGTTTTAAAACACAGCTTCACAGCTTGCGGAAAAACTCTGGTTTACGGAAAAGCTCTGGTTTACGGAAAAACTCTGGTTTCGTATCAGGGTATCGCTTTAGCGATACCGTAAGTCCTTGGGAACGAGATGCCCCTTTAGGGGCTGAGGCAGCAAAACGAACCTAATAGCCGTCTTCATCCCGTTCGATGACAACCGTGAATTTTCGTTGAGCTTTCACTAAAACGATTTTACAACCGGTTTCCTGTAGGTCCTCGTTTACCCCAACTTCTCAAAAAACAAACAAATGGTTTCAATCCCACGGTGAAAATTCGGGATATGAAATTTCTCGTTCGGCGCATGCAGATTGTCGTCTGGAAGCCCAAACCCCATCATCACCGACGGAATCTTCAACACATCCTGAAAATCGGTGACGATCGGAATCGACCCGCCAGAGCGAATAAAGACGGTCTCTTTCTTGAACGAGTCATGCAGCGCTTCGGTCGCTGCCTTGATGAAAGGATTGTCAGTGCCGACCACGCAGGCTGGACCTTTACTATAGACCTTGATTTTCGTCTCAATTCCCTTAGGCGTGTGCTTCTTGACGAACGCCGTGTAGCGCTTGAGAATGTCGTCCGGGTCCTGGTTCGGCACCAAGCGCATGGAAACCTTAGCCGAAGCCCGAGCCGGAATCACCGTCTTCGCTCCCGGAGCCACAAATCCCCCCGGCATGCCATGCACTTCCAGCGTCGGACGCGCCCACGTCCGAAAGAGCACCGAATATCCCGGCTCCCCCGTCAGCGCTTTCGAGCCGACTTCCGTCTTCCGATAATGCTCTTCATTAAAAGGCAGCCGCTTCCACGCCTTCAGTTCATCTTTGCTGGGAACTTTCACATTCTTATAAAAACCCGGAATCAGCACCTTGCCCTTCGAATCCTTCATCTTGCTGATGATCTCAATCAACGCAAAAAAAGGATTAGGGGCCGCCCCGCCATACATTCCCGAGTGCAGGTCGGTCTTGGCTCCGACCGCTTCAATCTCCGTGTAAACAAGCCCGCGCAGCCCAACGCAAAGAGTAGGAAGGTTAGGTGCAAACAGCTCCGTATCGCAGACCAGCGCGAAGTCCGCCTTCAACTTCGCCTTCTCCTTGCGGACGTAGGCAGCAATCGATTCGCCGCCCACTTCCTCTTCGCCCTCAAAAATCACTTTGACGTTGATAGGAAGCTTGCCGCCATGGGCCTGCATCAGCGACTCAAGCGCCTTCACCTCCATCCAGAGCTGCCCCTTATCGTCAACCGCGCCGCGCGCATAGATATTGCTGTTGCGCTCGGTAGGCTCAAACGGAGGAGTGTGCCATTCGTCCAAAGGATCAGGCGGCTGCACATCATAATGCGCATACATCAAAACGGTAGGCTTGCCAGCAGCATGCAGCCAATCGGCATAAAGCAGCGGATGTCCCTTAGTCGGGATGATCTCGACATTTTCCATCCCAATCCGCCGCAGCTCAGCCGCCACAAATTCCGCCGCCTTCTGCACGTCGCTCTTATGCTCCGTGAGCGTGCTGATGCTGGGGATGCGGAGCAGGCTCTTCAGCTCATCAAGAAAACGAGGCTGATTACTACGGGCAAAAGCAACTGCCGGTGAAGCCATAGGATGCCTTTCTGGCGCGCAGGGCGCGGGTAAGAAGATAATCGCCGGAAACGGTTCAGTATATACCCGGATTTGTAGCGCCGCCGTCCCGGCGGCTGTCCGGCGGGCGTCTCGCGCGCCGCGCCGAGGGCGGGACGTCATCAGGACAGCCGGCAGGATGCCGGTGCCCTTAGGCACGCAGATGCCACAAGCGCGGTGCGTCGAGCGTCGCGACAGAGACATGCTCGCGACCCTCTAGGGACATGGCAAAGTCAGCCGGTAAATCGATCCGCGGAAAATCCAGATATATTGATTTCCGGCGGCTGGCCATCAATCGCCCGCGCCATGATTTTTGCCGTCACTGGCGCCAGCAAAATCCCATCCCGAAAATGCCCAGTCGCAACAAAATATCCCGGCGTCGGCGTAGCGCCCAGAATCGGCAGCCCGTCAGGCGTCCCCGGACGCAGCCCAGCCCACGCTTCGAGAATTCGCGCCTCCGCCAATCTCGGAACCAGCTCAATCGCCGCCTGCCGTAATTTCTGGATCGTCTCCGGCACCGTCTGCTTGTCGAACCCCGCTTCTTCAACGGTTGCCCCGATCAGCATGCGCCCGTCACTGCGAGGGATCAGGTAAACATCCTGGCTACAACCAGACGTCCGCACCACGTGGCGCAACAGTTCTTTTTCCGGCATGACGACGCACAGCATCTGTCCTTTGACCGGACGCGTCGGAAACAGATGCGGCCCGATCTCTCCAGCCCAGGCTCCGGCACAATTCACCACCACGCTCGCAGCAAACCGAGTCTTATTGGTGCGGACGGCGCAAGCCTTGCCATCCGCCACTTCAACAGCCAGCACATGATCGCCGGAAGAAAATTCCACGCCACGATGGCGCGCGGCGGCAACGGCGGCAACAGTCAGCTGCCGGGGATCAACGCAGCGTTCTCGGAGAAACAAAGTCGCCGAACCATCAACTCGAAGCGCAGGCTCCAATTCAGCAAGTGGTTGTGGCAGGGCAATAGTTTGCGTGGTGGCGGGGCTCAGCCCCGTCCCCACCAGGGTCAAAACAATAGTCCCCTGGGATCGCAGATCAATCTTCAACCCCGACTCATCCTGCAACTCATGCACGAACTCCGGATACATCCGCCCACTCGCGCCTGCCAGCTCAGCCAGCGCCGGGGGACTTTCGACAGGGAACTCGCAAAGCATGCCGCCCGCGGCCCACGACGCCTCGCGTCCCGGCTCGCCCTTTTCCACCACCAGTACCCGCAAGCCGCGCTTGTTCAGTTCAATGGCCAGCGAGAGTCCGATGATGCCCGCGCCAATAACGATCGCATCCCAGTTCTTCACATTTTCATTCTAGCGGGCGTTGCCCCAAGAACCTGCAACGCAATTGACAGCCGCGCGCATCTCACAAACAATACCTACAGTCCACTTCAACCGGAGAACTCTAATGTCCGAAGGTGCGCAACCCACCATTTACCATCCCGAGCCGCAGAGCAATGCCGGCAAATGGATCCTCATCGTGCTGGCCGTTCTCTTTGTCGGCGCCTCGGCGTTTTTCGCTTACGATCACCACACCAAAATCGCCAAGCTCACCGAGGATCAAGCCGCCAGCCAAAAGCAAATCGGCGATCTCACCAAGCGCATGCAGGCGGCCGAGGCCGATTCGGAGGCGCTCGCCCGTCAACTCGGCATGACCAAGAAAGAACTGGCGGCGCGTGCCAGCGAGTTGCAGCGCGAGCAGCAAGCCG